>JALZDD010000152.1 GCA_030862715.1 Actinomycetota bacterium
CCGACCACGTCGCGGCGCAGCATCTCGAAGACCGCCAGCACGGTCGCGTCACCGACGATCCGCCCTTCCGCACGGAGCGCCTCCTGAACCCGGTGCGGGGTGAGCTCTCCCGGCGTACGCGCCAGGTGGTCGCGGACGAGGTCGACGACCTGGGGCGCGATGTCGACCGCGCCGATCATGCGGCCATCACCCCCGCGCGGACCCGGCAGCGCATCAGCACCTCGGCCGCGGCACGGGCCAGCGGCGCCCGCTTCGAGCGGATCGGCCCCAGGCCCAGGTCGATGGCCTCCGAGAGCCCGCGTTGGTCGGACATCGACGCGATCACCGGAAGCCCGAGCGCACGCCCGACGGCCTCCGGTTCGGCCGCGCGCCCCCGGACGACGACCCGTACCCGATCCCGCTCAGGAAGACGGGCGACCAGCCGGGCGGCGGACGCCGTGCCGGTGACGTTCGCCCGAACGACGACGAGGACGATGTCGCACCCGGTCAGCAGCGCCTCGGCCCCGGCGTCCGACTCGCGTGGCAGGTCGACCACCACCAGGTCATGACCGCGACGAGCCGCGGCGAGCACCTCGCGCACCACCTCCGGCTTCGGTGGCACCACGTCGCCACCCGGCCAACCCAGCAGGCCCAGCGACCCGACGTGCGGCACCGCCTCGCGTAACGCCCGCGCACCCAGCCGCCCGGCGGTCTGCCCGAGATCGCCCCAGGTCACCCCGGGGATCTCCTCGAGACCGAGCACCCGCCCGACTCCCGGGCCGAGCCGGTCGGCGTCGATCAGCAGCGTCGACCCGCGGTCGGCGCCCAGGCTCGCCAGGGCTGCGGCGTACGTCGTCGCACCGGCGCCGCCCGATCCGGCCAGCACGCCGACGACCAGGCCGTCTCCGCCCTCACCGTCGCTGACGTCGGCGAGCAGCCCGGCGACCACTTTCTCGGCCGACGGCAGCTCGAGCAACGTCTCGGCGCCGATCTCCAGCGCGGCCCGGAGCAGGGGCTCGCCGGTGGATCCCCAGCCCACGACGTACACCCCGTCTCTTCGGGGTGGGCGCAGCGATGCCACCTCCGCCAGCAGGTCGGCGCCGACGAGGATCAGTGGCGGTCGTTGCCATCGGCGCAAGGCTCCGACTGCGTCGGTGCACTCCTCGACGGTGACGCCGGAGGCGGCGGCGAGACGAGCCGCCTCAGCGGCCAGCAGCGAGTCCGAGGTGATGATGAGAGGTTCCGAGGTCATGGCAGCAGGATCCGCCGGGACGCCGACGATTCCACCCGCAAATCCAGGGCCTGTGGATAACCCGGTCCCGAACCCGCCCTGTGGATGGCGATCGGCCCACCCAACGGCCGTCTACGATGTGCCCATGACACGCATCGCTGCGTTCTTCGACCTCGACAAGACGATCATCGCGAGGTCGAGCACGCTTGCGTTCTCCAAGCATTTTCAGGCCGGCGGCCTGATCACCCGCGCGGCCATGATCCGCTCGGCCTACACCCAGTTCGTCTACGTCGTCGGCGGCGCCGACCACGACCAGATGGAGAAGATGCGCAAGTCGCTCTCCGAGATGGTCACCGGGTGGGACGTGGCGACCGTCAAGGAGATCGTCGCCGACACCCTTCACAACGTGGTCGACCCGCTCGTCTACGAGGAGGCCGTGCAGCTCATCGAGCAGCACCATGCCCAGGGTCACGACGTCATCATCGTCTCCGCCTCCGGCACCGAGCTGGTCGAGCCGATCGGCGCGATGCTCGGCGCCGACCACGTCGTCGCCACCCAGATGAAGATCGAGGACGGCCGCTACACCGGCGAGATCGCGCTCTACGCCTACCGCGAGGAGAAGGCCCGCGCGGTGCAGCAGCTGGCCGAGCGCTTCGGCTACGACCTCGAGCAGTCGTACGCCTACTCCGACTCCGTCACCGACCTCCCCATGCTGGAGGAGGTCGGTCACGCGTTCGCGGTCAATCCCGACAAGGACCTCCGCAAGGCCGCCAAGGAACGCGGCTGGGACATCCTGGTCTTCAACAAGCCGGTCGCGCTGCGCAGCCG
>JALZDD010000238.1 GCA_030862715.1 Actinomycetota bacterium
ATCACTTCTTCTCCTCGTTGTTCGCGACGACCTGGGGCTTCAGGTCGCTCTCGTTCTGCGGCGTCCAGGTGGCCGGGTCGGCCGGGACCTGGTCGCCGGTGCGGATGTCCTTGATCTCGTAGCCGCCCTCGGTGGCGAAGAGGACGTACGGGATGCCGCGACGCTCCGCGAAGCGGATCTGCTTGCCGAACTTGGCGGCGTTGGGCGAGACCTCGCAGGCAACATTGTGGGCGCGCAGCGCCTGGGCCGCAGCATCGGCGTCCGCGCGGCTCTCCTCGTCGTTGACCGCGATCAGGACGGTGCTCGGGACCTTGCGGTCCCCGTCGAGCACGCCCTTCTGCACCAGCGGCACCAGGACACGGCTCACGCCGAGCGAGATCCCGACGCCGGGGTAGGTGGTCTTCCCGTCGCTGGCGAGGGCGTCGTAGCGGCCACCGGAGCAGATGCTGCCCAGGGACTCGTAGCCGTCGAGGCGGGTCTCGAAGACGGTGCCGGTGTAGTAGTCGAGGCCCCTGGCGATGCTCAGGTCGGCGACGACGCGTACGGAATCGGTGTTGAGGGGCGCGGTGGCGGTGATCAGCGTCGCCAGCTCGGTCAGGCCCTCCTCGAGCAGCTCGCTCCCGACGCCCATGGCGCGGACCTTCTCCACGAAGGAGTCGTCGGTGGCGGTGATCGTGGCGAGCTCGAGGCACTTGGCGGCCTGCTCGTCGGTCAGCCCCGCCTCGGAGACCAGCAGCTTGCCGACCTCGTCGGCAGGCATCTTGTCGAGCTTGTCGATGAGCCGCATGGTCTCCTCGACGTCCGGGGCGCCAAGACCGGCGTAGAAGCCCTGGATCAGCTTGCGGTTGTTGACCTGGAGCGTGAAGCCGGGCAGGAAGGTCAGTTTCCCGAGCGCCTCGAGCATGACCCGGGCGACCTCGACGTCGTGGTGGAACGGCAGGGTGTCGCGCCCGACGATGTCGATGTCGGCCTGCGCGAACTCGCGGAAACGCCCCTCCTGCGGGCGCTCACCGCGCCAGACCTTCTGGATCTGGTAGCGGCGGAGGGGGAACTCCAGCTTGCCGGCGTTCTCCAGCACGTAGCGGGCGAAGGGGACGGTGAGGTCGAAGTGGAGCCCCATCCCCTTGTCCTTGGCGCTGTCGTCCTCCTGCAGCCGACGCAGGACGTAGACCTCCTTGGAGGTGTCGCCCTTGCGGAGCAACTGGTCCATCGGCTCGACGGCGCGGGTCTCGATGTTGCCGAAGCCGTGCAGCTCGAAGGTGCGGCTCAGCGTCGCGATGACCTCGCGCTCGACGGTGCGCTGGCTCGGCAGGAACTCCGGGAAACCGGAGAGCGGTGTTGGCTTGTTCATGGTGTGGTGATCAGGTCCTGAAGAAATGGGTTCGTCGCGCGCTCGCGACCGATGGAGGTCTGTTCGCCGTGTCCGGGGAGCACCACGATGTCGTCGGCGAGGGGCAGCACCTTGGTGGTCAGGGACTGCAGCATCGTGGCGTGGTCACCGCCGGGTAGGTCCGTACGCCCGATGCTGCCCGCGAAGAGCAGGTCGCCGGAGAACATCACGTCACTGACCTCGGCGTGGTCGGGGTAGGGGGTCCGGAAGGTGACCGACCCCTCGGTATGCCCGGGCGTATGGTCGACCAGGAAGCTCATCCCGGCCAGATCGATGGTCATCTCGTCAGTGAGCTCTTTGACGTCGTCGGGCTCCACGAAGTCGTAGGTCCCCTGCGGCATGCCGAGCAGCATCTGCGCCGACTCGGGCGAGATGCCCTGGAGCGGATCGGCCAGGAGGTGACCGTCGTTGGGGTGGATCCAGGCAGTGGAGTCGTACGTCTTGCTCACCGGGGTCACGGACCACATGTGGTCGACGTGGCCGTGGGTGAGGAGCACGGCGACCGGCTTGAGGCGCTGCTCCCGGACGATTTCCTCGATCCCCTTGGCGGCGTCCTTCCCAGGGTCGATCACGACACACTCGGTGCCCGGACCGGTGGCGGCGACGTAGCAGTTGGTGCCCCACGGACCGGCGGGAAAGCCTGCGATCAACACGAGAAACACCCTATCCAGCGGTACAGTGCAGCGCCGCATCGTGGCGTCTGACTACGATGGGCATCCCGAGGTGTGCCGGGACACCACGGGGACCTGCAAGTTGAGCCGACCGGGACTGTGACGAGCACGGTGTCCGGCGGGGGAGATTTCATAAGAGGTTAGCGCCTCATGCGAAGAGTAGGGACATTGTGACCAGCGAGCAGTGGGGTCGGGTCGAGGAAGACGGAACGGTCTACGTGAAGACCGCTGAGGGCGAACGTTCCGTGGGGCAATACCCGGAAGGCACGCCGGAGGAGGCGCTTGCCTTCTTCACCAACCGGTTCGACCAGCTCGCCTTCGAGGTCGAGCAGCTCGAGCGGCGCGTGCATGCGGGTAAGACGTCGCCCGACGAGGCGACCGCGGCGGTCAAGACCGTCGTCGAGAAGGTGACCGACGCCAACGCGGTCGGTGACCTGGCCTCGCTGGTGGCGCGGCTGGAGGCTCTGGCGCCGGTCATCGCCACCCAGCGCGAGGCGCGCAAGGCCGAGCGGGCCGCCAAGGCGGCCGAGGCGAAGGTCGCCAAGGAGGCTCTCGTCGAAGAGGCCGAGAAGCTGGCCCAGAGCAACGACTGGCGCAACGGTGCCAACCGGCTGCGTGAGCTGCTCGACCAGTGGAAGGCGCTCCCCCGCATCGACCGCGGGTCCGACGATGCGCTGTGGCGACGCTTCTCGACCGCACGTACCGCCTACACACGTCGCCGCAAGGCACACTTCGCCGAGCTCAACGCCCGGCGCGAGGACGCCAAGGTGATCAAGGAGCGGATCATCGTCGAGGCCGAGCAGCTCGCCACCTCCACCGACTGGGGCCCGACCGCCGGGCGCTACCGCGACCTGATGCGCGACTGGAAGGCCGCCGGGCCGGCACCCAAGGACGTCGACGACAAGCTCTGGAAGCAGTTCCGAGCCGCTCAAGACGTCTTCTTCGGTGCCCGTGACGCCGCCAACGCGGCCCTCGACGCCGAGTTCGCGCAGAACGCCGTCGTCAAGGAGGGCCTGCTCGCCGAGGCGCAGGAGCTGCTCCCGCTGCTGGAGAAGGGCGACGACCTCGACGCCGTCAAGCGTTCCTTCCGCGACATCGCCGACCGCTGGGACGAGGCCGGCAAGGTCCCCCGCGACCGCATCAAGGAGCTCGAGGGCGCGATGCGCAAGGTCGAGCAGGCCATCAAGTCCGCCGAGGACGACCAGTGGCGCAAGTCCGACCCGGAGAAGTCCGCTCGTGCCGACGACATGATCGCCAAGCTCGAGGAGGCCATCGCTCAGGTCGAGAGCGACCTTGCGAAGGCCCAGGCCTCGGGTGACGCCCGAAAGATCAAGAGCCTCGAGGAGAACCTCGAGTCGCGTCGTCAGTTCCTGGAGATGGCCAAGCGCGCCTCGGCCGACTTCTCCTGACAAACACGCCGACTCGGCGCGTCTGTCCCGGCGACAGGCGCCGAGTCGGCGCATTCTGACCCGAAATCTGGCCGAGTCGGTTCGTCATGACGAGCCGACTCGGCGTGCTATTTCGTCAGTTTGCGCCGAGTCGGCGTGGGGTCACAGGCCGGCCCCACCGTAGTAGTCGCCCCTGGCCGCGTTGTCACGCTTGATGTTGCGTACGTCCTCGGGGTCGACGCCCTTGGGAGCCATGCCGATGGTGGTCCAGGCCAGGCCCAGCAGGAGAAGTACGCCGCCGATGATGAGGATCCAGGTGAACATGCCGTGCTCCCTCTCTCAGAGGTTCAGAAGCCGAGGCCGCCAGAGCCGCCGTCGGAACTGCCATGGTGCTTGCCGCCGTAGTATTCGGCGTTGCCCAGGGCCTGACCCCTGTTCCGGTTCGCCACAGCCTCGTCGACGCCTCCCGACGACTTCCTCACCGCCACCCACACGAGGGCGCCGACGATCACGACGCCTACAGCAATCAGAAACCAGGTGAACGGGTCCATCGGTTTGCTCGCTCTCTCATTGGGTGACGCGGTAGGCGTCGAAGACGCCGGGGACGGTGCGTACCTGCTTCAAGACGGTGTCCAGGTGCTTGGAGTCGGCCATCTCGAAGGAGAAGCGAGACTTCGCGACGCGGTCGCGAGTGGTGGTCAGCTGGGCCGAGAGGATGTTCACGTGGGCGTCGGAGAGCGCCATCGTGATGTCCGAGAGGAGACGGGCTCGGTCGAGCGCCTCGACCTGGATGTTGACCAGGAAGACCGAGTTGGACGTTGAGCCCCACTCGACCTCGAGCAGGCGCTCGGGGTGGGAGCGGAGCTCGGTGGCGTTGGTGCAGTCGGTGCGGTGGACGGAGACTCCGCCGCCCTTGGTGACGAAGCCGAGGATGTCGTCGCCGGGCACCGGTGTGCAGCACTTGGCGAGCTTGACCCAGACGTCCGGGGAACCCTTGACGACCACGCCGGCGTCGGAGTTGGCGGTGGAGACCTTGCCGTGGCGCCTGCGGCCGACGTTGATGGCCTCGGCGAGGTCCTCGGCGGCACCGTCGTCGCCGCCGTGGTCCTCGATGACGCGGCGTACGACCGCCTGGGCGGAGAGGTGGCTCTCGCCGACCGCGGCGTAGAGCGCGTCGACGTCGGCGAGGTCGAAGTGGTCGGCGGCGAGCATGAGCGACTCGCGCGACATCAGCCGCTTGAGGGGCAGGCCCTCCTTGCGCATGAGCCGGGCGATCGCGTCCTGGCCCTTCTCGATGGCCTCGTCGCGGCGCTCACGGGTGTGCCACTGCCGGATCTTCGCCTTGGCCCGGTTGGACTTGA
>JALZDD010000243.1 GCA_030862715.1 Actinomycetota bacterium
CGGAGGCGTGTCGAGACCAACACGGTAAGCGACTGTGTTGGTCTCGACACGGGCTCCGCTGGCGCTCCGCCCGGCTCGACCAGCGGCGGTGATCACACGTTGCGCCGGTACTGCCCGCCGACCTCGAAGAACGCCTCGGTGACCTGGCCCAGCGAGCAGACGCGAGCCGCGTCCATGAGCGCGGCGAAGACGTTCTCGTCCGAGGTGGCGGCCTGCTTGAGGCGTACGATCGCGGCTTCCGCCTCGGCCGAGTGCGCGGCCTGGAAGGCGTGGACGCGGTCGAGCTGGGACTTCTTCTCGGTCTCGGTCGCACGGGCGAGCTCGACGGGGCCGGCGGGGGCGCCGTTGGTGTCACGTACGAACGTGTTGACGCCGACGATCGGCAGGGTGCCGTCGTGCTTACGGTGCTCGTAGAGCATCGACTCGTCCTGGATCTTGCCGCGCTGGTAGCCGGTCTCCATCGCGCCGAGCACGCCGCCGCGCTCCGAGATCCGGTCGAACTCCTTCAGTACGGCCTCCTCGACGAGGTCGGTGAGCTCGTCGATGATGAAGGAGCCCTGGAGCGGGTTCTCGTTGAACGCCAGGCCCCACTCGCGGTTGATGATCAGCTGGATCGCCAGCGCGCGCCGCACCGACTCCTCGGACGGGGTCGTCACGGCCTCGTCGAAGGCGTTGGTGTGCAGCGACTGGGCGTTGTCGTAGATCGCGATCAGCGCCTGCAGCGTGGTGCGGATGTCGTTGAAGTCCATCTCCTGCGCGTGCAGGGACCGGCCCGAGGTCTGGATGTGGTACTTCAGCTTCTGCGCGCGCTCGGAGGCGCCGTAGCGGTCCCGCATCGCGATCGCCCAGATCCGGCGGGCGACGCGGCCGATGACGGAGTACTCCGGGTCCATCCCGTTGGAGAAGAAGAAGGACAGGTTGGGCGCGAAGTCGTCGATGTCCATGCCACGGGCCAGGTAGGACTCGACGTAGGTGAAGCCGTTGGCCAGCGTGAAGGCGAGCTGGGAGATGGGGTTCGCCCCGGCCTCGGCGATGTGGTAGCCGGAGATGGAGACCGAGTAGAAGTTGCGCACCCCGTGCTCGATGAACCACTCCTGGATGTCGGCCATGCAGCGCAGGGAGAACTCCGTGGAGAACAGGCAGGTGTTCTGGCCCTGGTCCTCCTTGAGGATGTCGGCCTGCACCGTGCCCCGCACCGTGGCCAGCGTGTCGGTCTTGATGCCCTCGTACTCCTCGGGTGTCGGCTGGTGGCCCATCTCCTCGATGAAGGCCTCCACCCGCTGGTCGATGGCGGTGTTAAGGAACATCGCCAAGATCGTCGGCGCCGGTCCGTTGATCGTCATCGACACCGACGTGGTCGGCTCGCAGAGATCGAAGCCCGAGTAGAGGACCTTCATGTCGTCGAGCGTGGCGATCGACACACCTGACGTGCCGACCTTGCCGTAGATGTCGGGCCGCTCGTCCGGGTCGAAGCCGTACAGGGTGACCGAGTCGAAGGCCGTCGACAGGCGCGTCGCCTCGCTGCCCTGCGAGAGCAGCTGGAAGCGCCGGTTCGTGCGGAAGGCGTCACCCTCCCCGGCGAACATCCGGGCCGGTGCCTCGCCCTCGCGCTTGAACGGGAACACGCCCGCCGTGAAGGGGAAGTACCCGGGCAGGTTCTCCTCCCGCAGGAAGCGGACCAGCTCGCCGTGGTCGGCGGTGCGCGGCACCGCCACGCGCGGCACGGCAGTCCCGGACAGGGTGACCTTGCGCAGCGAGGTCCGGATCTCGTTCCCGCGCACGACGTAGACGTCCTCCTCGCCCCGGTACCTCTCGGCAACGGCCGGCCACTGGGCCAGCTGCTCGGTGGTGTCCTCGTCGAGGTCCTGCTCGGTGGCGGAGATCGCCCGGTCGAGCTGAGCCACCGCCTCGCCCTCGAGGACGTTCCGGGCCGTGGCCAGGTGCTGCCGGCGCCGCGCGGCCTCGGCCTGGTGCCGGGTCCGGTCGTGGTAGCTGCGCACCGCGTCGGCGATCTCTCCGAGGTACCGCACGTGCGCGGGCGGGATGACGCTGGTCAGGGCCGAGGAGGCC
>JALZDD010000247.1 GCA_030862715.1 Actinomycetota bacterium
CCGACCAAGAAGTAGGCGACTTTTAGCGCATTGGAGTGGTTGGGTTCCACGCCCCTTGAATAGGGTGCGGGCATGACGACGCTTCATCCCGGGGCAGTGTTCGGCCACTACCGCCTGGATCGCATTCTTGGAGAGGGTGGAATGGGCGTCGTCTACGACGCCTTCGACACCAAGCTCGAACGGCAGGTCGCCCTGAAGATGGTGCATGCCCACCTCGCCGACCGACAGTTCATCGACATGTTCATCCGCGAGGGGCAGACACTGGCGCAGATCAGGTCGCCCCACATCATCGCGATCTACGACATCGGTGAGCAGCAGGGCAGCCCGTTCATCGTCACCCAGTTCATCAAGGGCGGTGATGTGACCGGCCTCGTACGCAGCAAGGGGCCGCTGGCGCCACACCTGGCGTGCCTGGTGAACGCGCAGGTGGCGGGGGCGCTTCACGACGCCCACCAGGCGGGGATCATCCACCAGGACGTCAAGCCGTCGAACGTGCTCGTGCGCAACCCGGCGAGCCCTCTCGACCCGTTCGCCTTCCTGTGTGATTTCGGGATCGCGACCTCGTCCTCCGACTCGCCTGCCGGCGGGATCACCGGCACGTGGAACTACCTGGCGCCCGAATACATCCGCGACGAGCGTGACGCGCAGGGCCGGCCGATCTCACCGGAGCCGTCGCGAGACATCTACGCGGCCGGCTGCATGCTGTGGTTCACGCTGACCGGGAAGATCCCCTACTCGGGTGCGGCCGTACAGGTGGCGATGGCCCACCAGAGCGCGCCGATCCCGCAGTTCGTCGGCTCCGACGACTGGACCAAGGCGGCCAACCGGATCCTCCAGCTCTCGATGGCGAAGGACCGCCGGAGCCGCTACCAGAGCGCGGCCGTCTTCAAGGACGACCTGCTGAGGCTGCGCGAGATCACCGCACCCCCTCAGCTGATGCCCGCGCCGTCGATGACCGACCCCAACCCGCTGCCGATCCTGGTCGCAGCCGTGCGGGCGCCCTCCGAGAGCGAAGCCATCCTGATCGAGGAGGCGCAGCGGCCGTCCAAGATCACGCCGCTCCGGGTCGGCGCCGCGATGGTCGGGGTCGCCGCACTCGGGGTCGGTGGAGCCCTCGCGATCACCCAGCCCTGGGTCGAGCACGGGCCTGAGCCCATCGTGCCGACCGTCAAGGGGGCTGCGTACGCCGATGTGAACGGGGACAAGTTCGGGGACGTCATCACCAACGTCCAGAACCCTGACGGCGAGGGCGTCGACGTCGTCACCTGGAAGTCGGACGGCCGCGCGCTGACCCCGTCGAAGCCCGTCACGTACAACGACCCTGCGCTTCCTGCCGACAACGACGGGGGCGAGGTATTTCCGCTCTGCGCTGACTTCACGGGCGATGGGAAGAACTCATCCGTCACCTTCGTGCGGAGTGAGAAGGGCTTCACGTTCCAGGGTGATCTGGAGGGGTCTCTCAAGGCTCCCGCGGGGGTCGTCGAGCAGGGCAAGAAGATGAAGGGCTCGAACTTCTACTACGACCTCGGCACCGACGACTTCGACGGTGACGGCCTCGCCGATCTCTTCATGAGCACGCACTTCGGCAACCCGAACCCCGATCTCGACAGGCAGGGGAGAAGGGCCGGCGACGGCACGATATGGGTCTACCGAGGAACTGGGTCAGGGTTCGCGGAGCCGACGCTCTTCGCGTCCTATCCGGCCACACCGGTGGAGCAGGTCTCGGTGGGCGAGTTCACCGGCGACGAGAAGGCCGATCTGGTGGTCCTGAATCGGGTCGAAGGCAGCCCGGAGGACATGACGCTCACGTCTGGGACGTCGGACCTGGACCTCTATCAGGGAGAGGGAACGACTGTCGCTGCTGCGAAGTCGTTCTCGTTCAAGCATCAATCGATCAGCTCGTTCGTCGCCGGCGACGTCAACGGTGACGGTCGTGACGATGTCATCGCCGCGGAGTCCGGTCGTGGTGAGGGCCAGTCGATCACTGTCGGCACGTTCAGCGAGGACCTGACCCAGTTCTCGATCGCCAACCGCGGGAAGCTTCCCAAGCCTCGCAACACCCTCAAGACCACCAGCAGGTATCCCGTGACCGTTGCCGACGTCAACGGCGACGGACGGACGGACATCGTCGCGGTGACGCAGGACACCAGCGAGAGCCCCTATGCCTTCTACGTGGCTCTGGCCTCGAAGACGGGGACGTTCCCCGGTCACATGATGGCGACGTGGAAGAAGTCGCCCGACGATGTGCGCCGCTACAACCTGATGGGAGGAACCCTCGGATGAGCGATTCCACCGGAACCCCTGACGACTCACCTCGCGGTCCGCAGCCGTCGTTCGAGCGTCCCCCGGTCGACGATCCCGACAAGACCACGATCAGGCCTCGGATCGCCCGGCCCAGCGGACCTTCGAGTACGCCGCCACCGCCTCCTCCACCGCCTGCTCCGACTCCGCCACCGCCTCCGTCGACTCTGCCGCCGACCCAGGCCCCGCCGCCCCCACCACCGTCCGTGCACGCCCCTGTCCAGGCGACTGCCCCACAGGCGGACGCTCCCGGAATGATCGGGCCCTACCGCCTCGAGCAGCAGGTGGCGTCCAACGAGATGGCGGTCGTCTACCGGGCCACCGACACCCGGCTCAACCGGGCGGTCGCCATCAAGGTGCTCCTCGGGCGGAGTGCCCGCGACCCCGAGTTCGTGTCTCGGTTCGACAAGCAGGCCACGCTGATGGCCAAGCTGGACTCGCCCCACATCATGGGCGTCTACACCAACGGCCGGACCAACGACGGCGCCCCCTACCTCGTCTCCCAGTTCGC
>JALZDD010000333.1 GCA_030862715.1 Actinomycetota bacterium
CCGCGATCATGGTCAACACCTGGTGCGGCGTGCCGTTCATGATGCTCTCCCTGCTCGGCGGGCTGCAGTCGATCGACGAGAACCTCTACGAGGCCGCCGAGATCGACGGCGCCAACGCCTGGCAGCGGTTCCGCCACGTCACCCTGCCGGGGCTGTCGTCGGTGAGCTCGACCGTCGTGCTGCTCGGCGTGATCTGGACCTTCAACCAGTTCGCGATCATCTTCCTGCTCTTCGGCAACACCGCGCCGGATGCGCAGATCCTCGTCACCTGGGCCTATCGACTCGGATTCGGGCAGCAGCCTCGCGACTTCGCCATGTCGGCGGCGTACGGCGTGCTCCTGCTCGCGATCCTGATCGTCTTCACGTCCTTCTACTACCGGTGGTTGAAACGCAATGACCAGCTCGCCTAGCCTCAACGCGCCCGGGACGAGCGCGCCCAGAAAACAGCACCGCCGCCGCGGAGAACTCGGCCCGGTCGCGCGGGTGGGCACGCACGTGACGCTCACGGTGGCGTCGCTGATCGCGCTGTTCCCCATCGTCTGGCTCGTCTACCTGTCCCTGGGACCGGACAAGGACGACTACCTCCACCCCGGCGGGATCTTCGCGAAGGCGACGCTGGACAACTACTCGTTCGTGCTGACCAACACCGCCTTCTTCAACTGGCTCTGGTCGACGCTGGTGGTCGCGGGCGGCACGACCCTGTTCGGCGTGATGTCGGCGGCGACGACCGGCTACGCGGTCTCCCGGATGCGGTTCCCGGGCCACCGGCCGCTGATGTGGGTGCTGCTGCTGACGCAGGCGTTCCCGATCGCGGTGCTGATCGTGCCGATGTACGAGATCTTCTCCCAGCTCCGCCTGGTCGACTCGCACATGGGCCTGATCCTGGTCAACTGCACCACGATCGTCCCCTACTGCTCCTGGCTGCTGAAGGGCTACTTCGACACCATCCCGGTCGAGCTCGACGAGGCCGGCATGATCGACGGACTCACCCCGTTCGGCACGTTCTGGCGGCTGATCCTGCCGCTGGCTCGGCCGGGTCTCGCGGTGGCCGCGTTCTACGCCTTCATCACCGCGTTCGCGGAGGTCGCGTTCGCCTCGACGTTCCTGCTCGACGACTCGAAGTACACCTTCGCGGTCGGACTGCAGAGCTTCGTCAGCGAGCACGACGCGCAGTGGAACCTGATGGCCGCCACCGCGGTCCTCATCGCCATCCCCGTCACCGTCTTCTTCTATCTCGTCCAACGACACGTCGTCACCGGTCTGACCGCCGGCGGCGTCAAGGGCTGAAAGGTTTTCTGTTGATGTCCTCCGAGTGGTGGCGTGATGCCGTCATCTACCAGGTCTACCCCCGCAGCTTCGCCGACAGCGATGGCGACGGCACCGGTGACCTTCCCGGGATCCGGTCCCGGCTCCCCTACCTCCGCGACCTGGGCGTGGATGCGGTCTGGCTGAGCCCGTTCTACGCCTCGCCGCAGGCCGACGGTGGCTACGACGTGTCCGACTACCGGGCTGTCGACCCGCGGTACGGGACGTTGGACGACGCTCGCGCGCTGATCTCCTCGGCGCACGAGCTCGGGCTGAAGCTCATCGCCGACATCGTTCCGAATCACTCCTCCTCGGAGCACGTCTGGTTCCAGCAGGCCCTCGCCGCGGGGCCGGGGTCGCCGATGCGGTCGCGCTACCACTTCCTGCCCGGACGCGGCGAGAACGGCGAGGAGCCGCCCAACGACTGGGACTCGATCTTCGGCGGTCCCGCCTGGACCCGGGTGCCCGACGGAGAGTGGTACCTCCACCTCTTCGCCCCCGAGCAGCCTGACTTCAACTGGAACTCGCCCGAGGTGCACGCAGAGTTCCTGGACATCCTGCGCTTCTGGCTCGACCTCGGCATCGACGGCTTCCGTATCGACGTCGCCCATGGCCTGGTCAAGGCCGAGGGCCTGCCGTCCATCGGTCACGCCGACCAGCTCCACCTGCTCGGCAACGACGTGATGCCCTTCTTCGACCAGGACGGCGTCCACGAGATCTACCGCTCGTGGCGACGGGTGCTGGCGGACTACCCGGACCGGATCTTCGTCGCCGAGGCGTGGACCCCGACGGTGGCGCGCTCGGCCAACTACGTACGTCCCGACGAGCTGCACCAGGCCTTCAACTTCGAGTACCTCGACACCGCCTGGGACGGCGCGGCGCTGCGCAAGGTCATCGACAGCTCGCTGGACGCGATGCGCCCGGTCGGCGCTCCGGCGACCTGGGTGCTCTCCAACCACGACGTCACCCGCCACGCCACCCGGTTCGCGAACCCGCCGGGGTCGGGGACCCAGATCCGGACCGCCGGCGATCGGTCGCTCGGGCTCCGCCGGGCTCGCGCGGCCACCTTGCTGATGCTCGCGCTTCCGGGATCGGCGTACGTGTACCAGGGCGAGGAGCTCGGCCTCCCCGACGTCACCGACCTGCCCGACGAGGTCCGCCAGGACCCCTCGTTCCACCGCGCCAACGGCCAGGACGGCTTCCGCGACGGCTGCCGGGTGCCGCTGCCGTGGACCCGGTCGGGCTCGTCCTACGGCTTCGGCGACGGTGGCTCCTGGCTGCCCCAGCCGTCGGAATGGGGCGAGCTGAGCGTCGAGGCCCAGACGGGTGTCGAGGGTTCGACCCTCGAGCTCTACCGCTCCGCCATCCGTACCCGTCGCGAGGTCCCCGGCCTCGGCCCCGGCGACGCGGTGACCTGGCACGACGAGGCCCCCGCCGGGGTCCTCTGGTTCGAGCGTGACGGCTTCGCCTGCACGGTCAACACCACCAAGGAGCCCGTACGCATCACCGCCCCCGGCCGCGTACTCCTCTCCTCCTCGGGCGCCGTGCCCCTCACCGACGGCTCCGCGGAGCTCCCCTCCGACACCACCGTCTGGTGGCAGATCTAGCCGAGAAGTCACCCCCGTCGGCCGAGTTGGCACATCAGTGCCCACTCGGC
>JALZDD010000040.1 GCA_030862715.1 Actinomycetota bacterium
GCGTACGACCCCCGCTTCCTGTTCACCTGGCCCTCGGCCAAGTCCGCGGTGATGGGGCCGGCCCAGCTCGCCGGCGTGATGGAGATCGTGGCCCGCGAGTCAGCGGAGAAGAAGGGCGAGATCTTCGACGCCGAGGGGTTCAAGGGCGTCAAGGAGATGGTCGAGTCGATGGTCGAGGAGCAGTCGCTGCCCATGTTCCTGAGTGGCCTCGGCTATGACGACGGGGTCATCGACCCGCGCGACACCCGCACCGTCCTCGGCCTCTGCCTCTCCGCCATCGCCACCCGACCGATCGAGGGCGCCATGAACTTCGGCGTCTTCAGGATGTGAGTGCCATGACCATCAGTCGAATCCTCGTCGCCAACCGCGCCGAGATCGCCTCGAGAGTCTTCCGCACCGCCCGGAAGCTCGGCATCGAGACCGTCGCGGTGCACTCCGACGCCGACGCGGCCCTGCCATTCGTGGCGGAGGCGGATCATGCCGTACGCCTCCCGGGCAACGCCCCCGCCGAGACCTACCTCCGCGCCGACCTCGTCATCGAGGCGGCGAAGGTGGCCGGTGCCGACGCGATCCACCCGGGCTATGGCTTCCTGTCGGAGAACGCCGACTTCGCCCGCGCCGTCGAGGCTGCTGGCCTGGTCTGGATCGGTCCCGCGCCCGAGTCGATCGAGCAGATGGGCTCCAAGATCGAGGCCAAGAAGATCATGGCCGCCGCCGGGGTCCCGGTCCTGGAGGCGCCGGCTTCACCGGTCGAGTCCGACCTGCCGCTGCTGGTCAAGGCCTCCGCAGGCGGGGGCGGGCGCGGGATGCGGATCGTCCGCTCCCTCGACGCTCTCGGCGCCGAGATCGCCAAGGCCGAGGCCGAGGCCGCGTCCGCCTTCGGGGACGGGACCGTCTTCGTCGAGCCGTACGTCGAGGCCGGCCGCCACGTCGAGGTCCAAGTCGTCGGCGACGGAGCCGGCAATGTCGCGGTCTTCGGTGAGCGCGACTGCTCGGTGCAGCGCCGCCACCAGAAGGTCGTCGAGGAGTCCCCGGCTCCGCTGCTTCCGGACGCGGTCCGGTCGGCGCTCCACGAGGCCGCCCGGAACGCTGCGGCGGCGATCGACTACCGCGGTGCCGGGACCGTCGAGTTCCTCTACGACGCCGCCACTGAGCGGTTCTGGTTCCTGGAGATGAACACGCGGCTTCAGGTGGAGCATCCGGTGACCGAGCTGGTTCATGGGGTGGATCTGGTGGAGCTGCAGATCGCAGTGGCGGAAGGTGTTGGTTTCGACACGCCTTCGCCTAGCGGCTCCGGCGGCTCAACCAGCGGGCATGCGGTGGAGGTGCGGCTGTATGCCGAGGATCCTTCCGCGGACTATCAGCCGCAGTCGGGGACGTTGACCAAGCTCGAATTCGCCGGCGATGCGCGCGTCGATGCTGGCTACGCGTCGGGTTCCGAGGTCAGCACGTTCTACGACGCCATGCTGGCGAAGGTGATCGTGCACGCGCCCACGCGCGACGCGGCGATCCGGCGGCTGGTCTCGGTGCTGCGTACGGCC
The DNA here is from genome assembly GCA_030862715.1 of Actinomycetota bacterium. The sequence goes on from JALZDD010000040.1 coordinate 1,542, forward strand.
AAGATCCACGGGCTGGTGACCAACCGGGAGCAGCTGATCGGGATCCTCGGGTCGGAGGCGTTCCGGTCCGGCGAGGTCAGCACCTCTCTTCTCGCGGAAGAAAAATTCCTTCCGCGCCAGGACGATCCAGGTGCTCCAGTGGCTGCAGCGGTTGCGCTGGCCGAGACGACTCGTCGCCCGGGGATCCCGGTCGCCTGGCGCAATGTCACCAACCAGCCACAGCGGACGGTCTTCGAGGATGACTCCGAGGACGGCCTCGTCGTGGAGTGGTACGGCACCCGCGACGGCTACTGCATCGATGGCTTCGAGGTCATCGATGCAGGTCAGGGCCGGGTTGTGTTGGAGCGGGACGGCCTGCGCACGACGTACGAGATCATGATCGACGGCGACCGGATCGACGTCGACTCCTCGTTCGGCCACACCGCGCTGCGGAAGCGCCCGAGGTTCACCGACCCCGCGACCCAGACCCAGCCCGGAAGCCTGCTGGCGCCGATGCCGGGGTCGGTCATCAGCGTGCTCGCCGAGGCCGGCAGCAGCGTCACGGAGGGCCAGCCGCTGCTGGTCCTGGAGGCGATGAAGATGCAGCACACGGTGACCGCGCCCACCGACGGCGTACTCACTCAGATCAACGTCAAACCAGGAACCCAGGTCGCCGCCGGCGAGGTGCTGGCCGTCGTAGAGGAGACAGCATGACCACCACCGCAACAGTGCCCAATCCATTTGGCGAGCCCGAGGAGCGGACCGCGCTGCTAGAGGCCGTCGCGAAGCTGGCCGGCAAGTACGGTCACGACTTCGTCGCCAAGCAGGCCCGCGAGGGCGGCAAGATGACCGAGATGTGGCTCGAGATGGGCCGCAACGGGTTCCTCGGCGTCAACATCGCCGAGGAGTACGGCGGTGGTGGCGGTGGCATGA
>JALZDD010000399.1 GCA_030862715.1 Actinomycetota bacterium
GCGACAAGACGCCGCTCACCGTCGCCGCCAACGCCGTCGTGCTCGACCCCTACGACGACACCTGGGCCTCCGCGATCCCCGACTGGGAGACGGTGCAGGCGCTCAAGGCAGCCCTCCCGGAGGTCACAGACGACGGCCTGCGCGCGGGCGTGTGGAACAACCTGCGCAGCGCCTGGTTCAACGCCGCGGTCGACCCGGCCGACGTCATCGACATCGCCGAGGCGTCGCTGCCGGTCGAGGACCTGGAGGACACCCCGAGGCGCACCATGCCGTGGCTCTTCGGCTCGGTGGTGCCCCTGGCGCCCGCCGGGGCGCGCGAGCGGCTCCACGAGGCGGCCATTCGCAAGCTCGCCGAGGTCGCTCCTGGGTCTGAGCTGCAGCTGTCGTCATATCGCGCGGCGATCCGCTCGGCGAGCTCCGAATCCCTGCTGCGGGAATGGCTGGCCACTCCCCCGGCCGGGATCGAGACCGACCTCGACCTGCGCTGGCGCATCCTCGCCAAGCTCGCCGAGAACGGCTGCGCGACCCGCGAGGAGCTGCACGCGGCGTACGACGCAGAGCCGGCCAACGAGGCCCGCATCCACCTCAACGGCGCGCTGGTCAGCATCCCCGACGCGGAGGCGAAGGCGTACGGCTGGTCGGTGTTCACCGGCGAGACCGATCTGCCCAACTACGACATCCTGGCCGCCGGTAGGGCGTTCTGGACCGGTCCGGCCGAGCTCACCGCTGGCTACGTCGAGCGCTACTTCGCCGAGCTCCCAGCGACCGCCGAGAAGCGGTCGGGCTGGAGCCTCGCCGAGGCTGCGGAGGCGTTCTTCCCGAGCGGTTCGGTGACCGAGGAGACCCTCGCTGCCGCACGGGCGGTCATCGAGCTGGATCTCGACCCGGGCGTACGCCGCCGGGTGGCTGATGCTGCCGACAATCTCCAGCGTCAGCTGGCCATCAAGGTGACCTATCCCGCGTAGCCGAGGCTCCGGCGGTGAGTCGGGGGCAGGACTGTCCGTGCTCACCGATAGTTTTCGTTTCATGCGGATCCTGCACACCTCCGACTGGCACCTGGGCCGGTCCTTCCACAGGGAGGGCATGCTCGGGCACCAGGCGGCGTACGTCGACCATCTCCTCTCCGTGGTGGAGCAGGGATCGGTCGACGTGGTGTGCGTATCCGGCGATGTCTACGACCGTGCGCTTCCGCAGGTCGACGCCGTGCGGCTGGCCTCGGAGGCGCTCTCGCGGCTGGCCGCCTCGCGGGCGAAGGTCGTCATCACCAGCGGCAACCACGACTCGGCCCAGCGGCTGGGGTTCGGCTCCGAGCTGATCGACGCCGCCGGCATCTTCATCCGCACCGACCTGGCCGGTGTCGGCCGCCCGGTGATGCTCCCCGACGAGCACGGCGAGGTGGCCTTCTACGGTCTCCCCTATCTCGATCCCGACGCCGCCAGGGCGTCCTGGGGCCTGGAGTCGCGCTCCCACCAGGCGGCGCTCGGCGAGGCGATGCGGCGGGTACGTACCGACCTCGAGGGCCGGGGTGGCCGCAGCGTGGTCATGGCCCACGCCTTCGTCACCGGTGCGGAGCCGTCCGACTCCGAGCGCGACATCTCCGTCGGTGGCGTCTCGATGGTGCCCGCCAGCCTCTTCGAGGACATCTCCTACGCCGCCCTCGGCCACCTCCACGGTCGCCACACGATCACCGACACGGTGCGCTACAGCGGCTCCCCGCTGGCGTACTCCTTCTCCGAGGCCAACCATCTCAAGGGGTCCTGGCTCATCGATCTCGACGAGTCGGGCTTCGTCGCGAGCGAGTTCGTGGAGGCGCCGGTTCCGCGCAAGCTGGCTCGGTTGCGGGGCACGCTCGAGGAGCTGCTGAGCGATCCTCGCCACGAGGTCCACGAGCAGTCGTGGCTGCAGATCACCCTGACCGACCGGATCCGCCCGGCCCAGGCCATGGAGCGGCTGCGGCGGCGGTTCCCGCACACCCTCGTGCTGGGGTTCGAGTCGACCGCGCCGGTCCTGGGTGCCCTGTCGCAGCCCGACCCGTCCCGGCCACGGCGGGACATCGACCTGGTCACCGAGTTCGTGGCCGAGCTCCGCGGCGAGCCCGCGGCCAAGGCCGAGCTGGCGCTGCTGCAGACCGCCGTGGACGCCTGCTGTGAGGACCCCGAGGTCGACTCGCTCGACTCGCGC
>JALZDD010000411.1 GCA_030862715.1 Actinomycetota bacterium
GACGGCGCTCTCGCTGGGCCGCGGAACCGCCGGTGGGTGCGGTGGCCGGGGTCGGGCCATCGGTGTCGCGTGGCTCCGTGCTGACGGACGTCACTGGTTGTCCCCCTAGGACTATGACCGGATCTCGATCTGAGGCTCTCAGGCTAACCGCAACGGTGCCCGAGAGTGAAACACGTTCCTTCGTGAGTCTAGACTTGTAACACGTTCTACATCAGTCTCTATTCCGGAAGACTGTGGAACCAGGCGGAAATAGTAGGAGGTCCCTGTGCCGATCGGCATCACCGACGAACACCAAGCCCTCAGTGAGAGCCTGCGCGACTGGGCCAAGGGGCTGGGTGGCATCGCGATCGCCCGTGTCGCAGAGGGCACCGCCTCCGCGGATTTCGACGAGGTGTGGCGGGGTGTCGAGGAGTACGGCGTCGCCGCCATCGCCGCACCCGAGCCGAACGGTGGCGGCGGAACGCTGCTGGACGCGGCCGTCGCCCTCGAGGCCTGCGCTCATGAGCTGCTTCCGGGTCCGCTGCTCGGCAGCGCGGTTGCCACCTTCCACGCGGGAGCGGCCGGGCTCGACGACCTGGTCGGTGCCGTCACCGCCGGTGGCTGTGGGGTCGCGCTCGACCCGGTCCTCGAGCTCGGTGACGGTCTTCGGGGAACGGTTCCCGTCGTCTACGACGGTGGCGGAGCCGCCCAGGTGCTGCTCGGGGCCCGCGGTGCTGACGGCGAGGAGCGCTGGTTCTTCCTGGCGGCCGAGCAAGTGGACGTACGTCCCCAGGCGGGCCCCGATCTGACCAGGCGGGTCGCCGAGGTGCGGGTCGACGTCGATGTCCGCGAGGCGGTCGAGGTGCCCGGCCTGCGCGGCGAGGCGGTGCGGCGTACGGCCCTCACGCTCGCCGCCGCTGAGGCCTCCGGGATCGCGCAGTGGTGCCTGACGACGGCCGTCGAGTACGCGAAGGTGCGTGAGCAGTTCGGGGCGCCGATCGGCTCGTTCCAGGCGATCAAGCACCTGTGCGCCCAGATGCTGGAGACCGCCGAGGCGGTTGCCGCTGCGGCCTGGGATGCGGCCGCGTCTGCGGAGGGTGGCGACGCCGACCAGTGGGGCTTCGCTGCCGAGGTCGCCGGCGTCACCGCGCTCGACGGAACGGTCCGGGCTGCCCAGGCCTGCATCCAGGTCCTCGGCGGCATCGGCTTCACCTTCGAGCACGACGCCCACCTCTACCTGCGCCGCGCGGTCGCCCTACGGAGCCTCCTCGGTGGCGGCGACGCCCATGCGGTCGCGCTGGCAGGGCACGCCGTGGCCGGGACCCGGCGCTCGGTCCGTGTCGATCTCGACGGCAAGGACGAGGCGATCCGCCCCCGAGTGCGGGAGGCCGTTGCCTCGATCGCCGCGCTTCCCGAGGCGGAGCGCCGCGATGCGCTCGTCGACGCGGCCCTCCTTGCGCCGCACTGGCCTGCTCCGTACGGCCGAGGTGCCGGCCCTGTCGAGCAGCTGGTCATCGATCAGGAGCTCGCCGCTGCGGGGGTGTCCCGCCCTGACATCAAGATCGCCGGCTGGGCCGTGCCGACGATCCTGAAGCACGGCACCGACGCCCAGCGCGAGCGGTTCGTCGACGCCTCGCTGCGCGGCCGGATCATCTGGTGCCAGCTCTTCAGCGAGCCCGGCGCCGGCTCCGACCTGGCCTCCCTCGCTACCCGCGCCGAGCGTGTCGACGGCGGCTGGCGACTGACCGGCCAGAAGGTGTGGACCTCGCTCGCGGCCGACGCCGACTGGGCGATCTGCCTGGCGCGCACGAACCCCGACGTGCCCAAGCACAAGGGCATCACCTACTTCCTGGTGGACATGCGCAGCGAGGGGATCGACGTCCGGCCGCTGCGCGAGCTGACCGGCGACGCGCTCTTCAACGAGGTCTTTCTCGACGGCGTCTTCGTGCCCGACGAGCTCGTCGTCGGCGAGGTCGACGGCGGCTGGCGCCTGGCTCGTACGACGCTGGCCAACGAGCGGGTCGCGATGGCCTCGACGAACCTCGGCGGCAGCGTCGAGCGAGCGGTGGCGCTCGCCGACGGTCGGGGCGAGGCCGATCTCGCCCGGGTCGGTCATGCCGTCGCGCTCTCCACGGTCTGCGCACTGCTCGGTGTCCGCTCCACGCTCAAGGCGCTCGCCGGGCGCGGGCCCGGCGCCGAGTCCTCGGTGGCCAAGCTCTTGACCGTACGCAACCGCCAGGACGCCTCCGAGCTCGTCGTCGACCTCCTCGGCCCGCTGGCGCTCACTGACGACCCACAGGTCCGCGAGGACGTGCACCAGTCGCAGCTCACCCGCTGCCTCTCCATCGCCGGTGGCACCACCCAGGTGCTCCGCAACGTGGCCGCCGAGCAGATCCTCGGCCTGCCCCGATAAGTGCTGCCCCGATAGCGAGCCCTCTCGCGAACAGAACTAGAACACGTTACAGTTTGGCTCATGGGAGACGAGACGCTCGATGCCGTACGCAGTGTGGTGGCCGAGGTCCTTGCCCGAGAGTCCGACCGCTGGTCGGCCTGGGCGAGCGCCGGCCTGACCGCACTGCCCGTGCCGGAGGCCCAGGGTGGTGAGGGATTCGGGCCGGCGGAGATCGCCGTGCTGCTGCGGGAGGCAGGGCGCCATGCGGTGCGGGTGCCGGTCTGGGAGACCCTCGCCGTCGGCACGCTGACGCTGGCCGGCCACGGGACGCAGGAGCAACAGGCAGCGATCCTGCCCGGCGTGGCGAGCGGCGAGACGCTGCTGACCCCGGCGTGGCTCGAGCCGGGACGCCCGCAGACGCCTTCGGCCAGCTACCGGGACGGCACCGTGAGCGGTCGCAAGAGCGGGGTGACGTACGCCGCCGAGAGCTCGCGCCTGTTGGTGACCGCGACCGCCGCCGAGACCGGGGAACCGGTTGTGGTGCTCGTCGACCCGAACGGTCCGGGCGTCGCGCTGGCTCCCGCGAGTGCGTCGGGCGAGATGCCACAGCACACCGTCGTCCTCGAGGACGCCCCGGCAGAGCCGCTGGGGGAGGGCGCCTTCGCGGCTCTGACCGGGCTCGCGACCGCCGGGCTGGCGGTGAGTGCCGCGGGCGTGCTCGCCGGAGCGCGGGATCTGACCGCCGCCTACGTCAGCAACCGGCAGCAGTTCGGGCGCGCCCTCGCCGAGTTCCAGGCGGTCGCGCTGCAGATGGCCGACGTCTATGTCACCTCCCGCACGCTCGACCTCGCCGCCGACAACGCGATCGCCGCCATCGCGGACCAGCGAGCCGCCACGGTTGACCTGAAGGTCGCCGCCTACTGGGCCAGCCAGGTCGCTCCGTACGCCTTCCGCACCTGCCACCACCTGCACGGCGGCATGGGCGTGGACGTGACCTACCCGCTGCTCGCGTTCACCACCTGGGGCACCGACATCGCCCACCTGCTCGACACCCCGGCCGAGGCCGTCCCGGTCGAGACCGCCGAAGCCAAGAACCTCGAGCTCACCGAGGCCCAGCGCAGCCTGAAGTCCGAGGTCAGAGCCTACTTCGCGGGCCTCTCGCACGAAGTCGAGCCGGGCGACCCCGGCCCCGAGGGCTCCTGGGACCGGCACGGTCCGACCTACCAGAAGCTCATCAAGCAGCTCGGCGACGACGGCTGGATGGGCGTCGGCTGGCCCAAGGAGTACGGCGGCCACGGCCTCGGTGAGGTCGAGC
>JALZDD010000427.1 GCA_030862715.1 Actinomycetota bacterium
GGGTAGGGGTGGCGTACGGAACGCCAACCTAACAATTGCAGGGCCCGAGCCGGTGTTTGTCCACGCAGGGTCTAGACGGTAACTGTAAAGGAACCTTACAGTAGGGCTTCGATCGCCATCCATCTCAACCCCCATCAAGGAGTTTGGAATGCGTACTACCACGAAGATCGCCGTTCTCGGCGGGATCTTGCTGGCGCCCGTCCTGGCCATGTTGCCGACGAGCCCCGCAAGTGCGCACGGCTACATCTCGAACCCCCCGAGCAGGCAGGCCCAGTGTGCTGCCGGCACCGTCGAGTGCGGGGACATCAAGTACGAACCGCAGAGTGTCGAGGGCCCGAAGGGCCTGACCAGCTGCTCCGGCGGCAACTCGAGGTTCGCCGAGCTCGACGACGACTCGAAGAACTGGCAGGCCACACCGGTCGGCCGGAACCAGACGTTCACCTGGTCGCTGAGCGCCCGGCACAGCACCAGCACCTGGCAGTACTTCATCGGTGGCACCAAGATCGCCGAGTTCGACGACGGTGGCGCGCAGCCGCCGGCCACCGTCGAGCACCAGGTCGACTTCGGGTCGTTCACCGGCCGGCAGAAGGTCCTCGCGGTCTGGAACGTCGCCGACACGGCCAACGCCTTCTACGCCTGCATCGACGTGAACATCGGCGGCACCGCGACCGACCCGGAGGAGCCGGCACCGGTGGCCGGTGAATTCCCGGTCAGCGAGGAGCAGTTCAACCAGCTCTTCCCCAACCGCAACCCCTTCTACACGTACGCAGGCCTCGTCGAGGCGCTCAGTGCCTACCCGGAGTTCACCAATGCTGGGGACGAGGCGGTGCAGAAGCGGGAGGCCGCGGCGTTCATCGCCAACGTCGCCCACGAGACCGGTGACCTGCTGTACGTCGTCGAGCAGAACGAGGCCAACTATCCGCACTACTGCGACCCCAACCAGTCCTACGGCTGTCCCGCGGGCAACGACCAGTACTACGGCCGTGGTCCGGTCCAGCTGAGCTGGAACTTCAACTACAAGGCTGCCGGGGACGCGCTCGGGATCGACCTGCTCAACAACCCCAACCTGGTCGCCACCGATCCGGCGGTCGCCTGGAAGACCGGGCTCTGGTACTGGAACACCCAGAACGGCCCGGGCACCATGACACCGCACGCGGCGATGGTCAACGGCGCCGGCTTCGGCGAGACCATCCGGTCCATCAACGGCGCCATCGAGTGCAACGGCGGCAACCCGGCCCAGGTGCAGAGCCGCGTCGACAACTACACCGAGGTCACCTCGCTGCTCGGCGTGGACCCGGGCGGGAACCTTTACTGCTGAAGCGGAGCCCGAAGCAATAGAGCACTGCTGATAGCGGCATCCCGCACAGAAACCGGCGGCGTACGCAGCCCCACCTGCGTACGCCGCCGTGTTTCTGTTTTGTGACAAGCGCCCAACGAGGTTCTGCCTCCGTGCCGGTGCCCGCCGCCCGGCCGCGCCCCTACCTTCGAGTAGCAACCGGATCCCCGGACAGCCCGGGGCCGGACGGACGAAGGAGCATGCTCGGTGCTCAGATCACTCTCTCTCCGAATCGCCGCGGTCGCCGCGGCTGTCACTCTCCCCCTCTTCGGCCTGGTAGCGCCGGCCGATGCGGAGAGCCCCTACGAGCGCGGACCGGACCCGACGTCGGCCAGTGTCCTGGACAACGGCACGTTCTCCCTCTCCACCACCTCGGTCTCCTCACTGGTGACCGGCTTCGGTGGCGGGACGATCTACTACCCCACCTCCACCACCGCGGGGACGTACGGCGGTGTCGTGCTCGCCCCTGGCTACACGGCCTCCTCGTCGTCCTACTCCTCCGTCGCGCGCCGGGTGGCCTCGCACGGGTTCGTGGTCTTCGCGATCGACACGAACTCCCGCTACGACCAGCCCGACAGCCGCGGCTCGCAGATCCTGGCGGCGGTCTCCTACCTGAAGAACAACGCCTCCTCAACGGTCGCCTCGCGCCTGGACGAGTCCCGGATCGCGGTCTCCGGCCACTCCATGGGCGGCGGCGGCACGCTCGCGGCGGCCAACCAGGACTCCTCGATCAAGGCCGCGGTCGCGCTGCAGCCCTGGCACACCGACAAGACCTGGCCCGGCATCCAGATCCCGACCATGATCATCGGCGCGGAGAACGACAGCGTCGCGCCGGTCAGCTCGCACTCCATCCCGTTCTACACCTCGGCCACAGGGGCCCGGGAGAAGGCGTACGGCGAGATCAACAACGGCGACCACTTCATCGCCAACACCGACGACGACTGGCAAGGGCGCCTGTTCGTCACCTGGCTGAAGAGGTACGTCGACGACGACACCCGCTACTCGCCGTTCCTCTGCCCGGCTCCGTCCTCGATCAACCTGTCCGACTACCGCAACACCTGCCCGGACTGATCCGTCGGTCCTGACGTACGAAATCGAACCGGCCACCTCGGGGGAGGTGGCCGGTTCTCCTACCCCCACGTTGGAAGATGGGGGCATGACCGGAAATAGTGGAAACAGCACAGGCATCCGCGTCGCGTCCGTCGACGACATCCCGGAGGGCGAGGGGATCGCCGTCTCCTCCGACATCACCGGCACCGAGGACGACATCGCCATCCTGCGCGACGACGACGGCACCTGCTGGGCCCTCAACGACACCTGCACCCACGAGACCGCCTCGCTGGCCGAGGG
>JALZDD010000440.1 GCA_030862715.1 Actinomycetota bacterium
CGGGAGGTCGACCAGGTCGCCGACGCCGGTTTCGGGGTGCTCGAGGTCGCCGACGTCACGCACAGCCTTCGCGCCCGCAACATCGACATCGACGTCGCGACCCACGGGTGGGGGACCGCACCGTGGGTGGCCGGCGTCAAGGCCGCGCTCGCACAGGCGGCGAAGCGGGACGTACGCGTGGACGTGACGGTCGGCCCATCCTGGCCGGCCGCGGTCCCGACGATCACGCCCGACGACGACGCGGCCTGCACCGAGCTCGTGCACGGACAGGCGATCGTCGGTGCCGGCTCGACCTACGACGCCGCGCTCCCCGAGCCCGTCGTGGAGCCGGCGTCGTCGGTGACCCGCGCAGAGCTGGTGACCGTGCAAGCGCACCGCGTCACCGGCTACGTACGCGACCGCAACAACAACATCACCAGCACGATCCTCGACCCGACCTCCTACCTCGACCTCCGCGCGAGCGTCGAGGACGAGCACCTCACCTGGACCGCGCCGGCCGAGCCCGCCGGCGCCACCTGGGTCGTGCTCGCCACCTGGCAGCGGGGCTCGGGCCAGGAGCCCGAGGCCGGCCCGCACACATCGCCGCGTGCCTACGTGGTCGACCACTTCAACCGTCGCGGTGCCCAGAAGGTCATCGACCTGTGGCAGGACCGGGTACTCGACGGCGAGCTGCGCACGCTCCTGCGGGCCGCGGGCGGCTACCTCTTCGAGGACTCCCTCGAGATCGAGACCGACGCGACGATCTGGACGCGAGACCTCCTCGAGGAGTTCGAGGCGAAGCACGGCTACGACCTGAGGCCGTGGCTGCCGTTCGTGCTGGAGAAGGACGAGAAGTACCAGTTCTCGCTCGCGGCCACCAACCCGGCCACCGCCGACAACCTGCGCACCAACGAGATCCGCGACGACTTCAACATCGTGCTCTCCGACCTCTACCGCGACCACCACCTGCGCCCGATGCAGGAGTTCGCGAAGACGCTCGGCATGGGCATCCGGATCCAGCCCTACGGCCTGGAGACCGACACCATGCAGCACGCGGCCGTGGTCGACGTACCGGAGACCGAGTCCCTGGGATTCAAGAACCTGGACGACTACCGGGTGATGGCCGCCGGTCGCGACCTCGCCGGCCACACGGTCCTCTCCTGCGAGGCGATCTGCTACAACGGCGCGGCCTACAACACGACCTGGGGCGCCAACAGCACCAGCCCGACCGCGCAGAACCAGGCGCTGTTCACGATCAACAGCATCTTCGTCGCCGGCGTGAACCAGCTGATGATCCACGGCTTCCCCTACGCGAAGGCGCCCGACGTGACCTGGCCGGGGTTCGCGGCCTTCTCGCCGTACTACAACAACGCGATCGGCTTCGGGGAGGCCTGGGGACCGCGCACCCCGCAGTGGCAGCACATCCCCGGCATCGCCGCCTACCTCGCCCGCACCCAGCTTGTGCTGCAGACCGGGGCCCCGAAGTACGACGTCGCGTTCTGGCGCCACAAGGGCTGGGCCTCGACCGGCATCGGCCCGCAGTGGATCACCAACAACGGCACCAAGCTCGGCTGGTCGCACTCCTTCGTCAGCGCCTCGCTGCTCGCGCTCGACGGCGTCGACTTCGCGAACGGTCGCCTGGCGCCCGAGGGCCCGGCCTACAAGGCCGTCGTTGTCGGCCCCGACAACCTGCGCGGCAACGCGTTCACGATAGAGATCGACGGCGCGAAGCGACTGCTCGCGCTCGGCCGCAAGGGCCTGCCGATCGTGCTCATCGGCGACTGGTCCCAGGTCACCGTCGCCGGGCGCGACGACGAGGCGGCCACCGCCGAGGTGCGCTCGCTGATGGCCCAGATCGGGTCCCTGCCGACCACCCGCGCCGTCCCCGAGGCCGAGGTCGGAAACGCGCTGGCCGCGCTCGGTGTCGTACGCGACGTCGAGCACGCCGACTCGACGGTGATGCACGTCCGGCGCGTCACCGGGAAGGTCGACCTCTACTACCTCGCCAACGCCCGGCACGCCGAGAACCGGCGGCTCAACCCGGTACAGCAGGACGTCTGGCTGACGGCCTCCGACCGGGCCGCCGTGCCGTGGCTGCTGGACGCGTGGACCGGTGAGGTCACCCGGATCGCCGCCTACGAGCGTGCCGGCGACCGCGTCCGGGTGCGGGTCGACCTCGTTCCCGGGCAGTCCACCGTGGTCGCTCTCGCGGCCCCGGGCGCGGGCGTCGCCCGCTCTGTTCTCCCCGTCGCCACCGCTGGCCAGGCCGTGGTGGCGCGGGGCGCCAACGTCGCGTTGCGTACGACGACCGCCGGCTCCTTCGAGCTCACCAAGGCCGGCGGCCGGACGGTGAAGGTCGCCGTCGACCGGGTGCGCGAGCCGGTGACGCCGCAGTCCTGGGCCCTCGCGCTCGAGGACTGGAGGCCGGCCAACCCGGCCGACCCGAAGGACCTCGCCACGACGAAGGAAGTCGTGACCAGCGACCTCGCGACGCCGCAGTCCTGGTCGAAGGTCGCCGGCCTCGAGGACGTCGCCGGCATCGGCCGCTACCGCACCAGCATCGACCTCGGCACCGACTGGACCGCGGAGGACGGCGCCTACCTGGAGCTCGGCGAAGTCAACGACACCTTCCGGGTGCGCGTCAACGGTGAGCTGCTCGCGCCGTGCGACCCGATGGATCCGGTGGTCGACCTGGGCCACGCCCTGGTCGCCGGCTCCAACACGATCGAGATCGAGGTGGCCTCGACGCTGCTCAACCGGCTGCGCACGGTCACCCCATCGGTCTACGGCGTGGCGACCAGGCAGAGCTACGGGCTCGCCGGGCCGGTGCGTCTGGTCCCCTACGTCGAGAAGGTGGTGGCCGGATGAGCGCGGTGTCCCGGTCGCGAACCCGTCGATCGGTCAGCGTCATGCTGAGACAGGAGTGAACCGTGGCAGCCTCGGGCGGCGTACGTCCTTCCGCCTCGACCGATCTCCCATCGGACGAGGTGGAGGTGCTGGCGTTGTTCGCCCAGGGCTACACGATCGAGCGGATCGCGCGGGCGCTGGGCATCTCCGAGCGCACCGTGCGGCGCCGTCTCCGGGCGGCCGCGGATGCGCTGGGAGCGGGGACGAGTGTGGAGGCGGTCGTGCGGGCCGTACGCACCGGACTCATCTGAACCGACGTGAACTGATTTGATGGGCAAGACAGACGAAGGAGGCCGCCGGATGCGAGTCGCGCTGATGGTCACGTGCATCAACGACGCGCTCTACCCGAGCACAGGTCAGGCCGTCGTACGCCTCCTGCGCCGGCTCGGCGTCGAGGTCGACTTCCCGCAGGCGCAGACCTGCTGCGGGCAGCCGATGGTCAACACCGGCTATCTCGACGAGGCGGTCCCGGTGGTGCGTACGTTCGTGGACGCCTTCGCCGGCTACGACGCCGTTGTGACGCCGTCCGGGTCGTGCGCGGGCTCGGCCCGGCACCAGCACTCGATCGTGGCCCGCCGCTCCGGCGACGAGGCCCTGGAGAGGGCGGTCGCGGAGGTCGCCCCGAAGGTCTATGAGCTCTCCGAGTTCCTCGTCGACGTGCTCGGTGTGACGGATGTCGGCGCCTACTACCCGCACCGGGTGACCTACCACCCGACCTGCCACTCGCTGCGGATGCTGGGCGTGGGGGACCGGCCGCAACGGCTGCTGGAAGCGGTGCGGGGGATCCGGCTGGTCGACCTGCCCGGCGCCGACCAGTGCTGCGGCTTCGGTGGCACCTTCGCGGTCAAGAACGCCGACACCTCGATCGCGATGGGCGCCGACAAGGCCCGGCACATCCGCGAGACCGGCGCCGAGATCGTGGTCGCCGGCGACAACTCCTGCCTGACCCACATCGGCGGTGTGCTCTCCCGGCAGCGCTCGGGCGTACGCACCGTCCATCTCGCCGAGATCCTCGCCTCGACCGAGGAGGCTCTGCAATGAACGGCACCTTCGTCGGCATGCCCGCCTTTCCGGAGGCCGCGCGCGAGGCCCTCGCCGACTCGCAGCTGCGCCACAACCTCGCCCACGCGACCGGCACCATCCGTGCCAAGCGAGCGAAGGTCGTCGCCGAGGTGGAGGACTGGGAGGAGCTGCGCCTGGCCGGTGCCGCGGTCAAGGAGCGCGCGCTGCTCGACCTCGACACCCAGCTCGTACGCCTCGAGGAGACCCTCACCGCCAACGGCGCGACCGTCCACTGGGCTCGTGACGCCGCCGAGGCCAACGCGATCGTCGCTGCGATCACCAAGGCGCACCATGCCGAGGAGGTCGTGAAGGTCAAGTCGATGGTGACCCAGGAGATCGGGCTCAACGAGGCGCTCGCCGAGGAGGGCATCGCGGCCTGGGAGACCGACCTGGCCGAGCTGATCGTGCAGCTCGGAGACGACCTGCCGAGCCACATCCTGGTGCCGGCGATCCACCGCAACCGGGCCGAGATCCGCGAGATCTTCCGGTCGAAGATGGGAGCCGCGGGCCGTCCGGCGCCCGCAGACCTCACCGACGAGCCGGCGGTGCTGGCGGCCGCCGCGCGGGAGCACCTGCGCGAGAAGTTCCTGCGCGCGAAGGTCGGGATCTCCGGCGCCAACTTCGCGGTCGCCGAGACCGGCACCCTCGTGGTGGTCGAGTCGGAGGGCAACGGCCGAATGTGCCTGACCCTGCCCGAGGTGCTCGTCTCAGTGGTCGGCATCGAGAAGGTCGTCTCCCGCTGGGAGGACCTCGACCCGATGCTCAGGCTCCTGCCGAGGTCCTCGACCGGCGAGCGGATGAACCCCTACACCTCGACGTGGAGCGGGATCACCCCCGGCGACGGGCCGCAGGAGGTGCATGTGGTGCTGCTCGACAACGGCCGAACCCGCGCGCTCGCCGACGAGGTCGGCCGGCAGGCGCTGCGCTGCATCCGCTGCTCGGCCTGCCTCAACGTCTGCCCGGTCTACGAGCGCACCGGCGGCCATGCGTACGGCTCGGTCTACCCCGGCCCGATCGGCGCCATCCTCAACCCGCTGCTGAAGGGCGTCGGACACGACGACCAGATCGACTCGCTGCCCTATGCCTCCTCGCTGTGCGGCGCCTGCTTCGAGGTCTGCCCGGTACGTATCGACATCCCCTCCGTCCTGGTCGACCAGCGCGCCCAGGTGGTCGACGCCCACCGAGGTGGCGTGCCGAAGCCGGAAGCCGTGGCGATGAAGGGCGCGGCGTACGTCCTGGGGCGCTCGCGCCGCCTCTCTGCGGTCGAGCGCCTCACCGGTCTCGGCATGCGGTTCGCGCGCCGCTTCGGGCCCGCCGCTTGGATCGGCGCGCGCGACCTGCCGGACGCGCCGGGGGAGAGCTTCCGGGAGTGGTGGAGCCGAACTGACGGCGGCCGAAAGGGAGATGGCACCGATGACTGACGCCCGCACCGAGATCCTCGCCCGAGTCCGCGAGGCACTGGCCGGCTCGGCGATCGACCTCGTCGAGACCAGCGTTCCTCGTGACCTCGCGCCCGTCGCGACCCCCGAGGTCGTCGACCTCTTCGCCGAACGCGTGGCCGACTACCGCGCCGTGGTCGAGCGCTGCGGAGCCGAGGACCTCGAGGACCGCATCGCCGCCGCGCTGCCCGCCGGCCAGGTGGTCGTACCGCCCGGTCTGTCCGTCCAGGTGCCGGGTGCGATCGTCGACGACGGCACCCTCACCGCCGCGGAGCTGGACCGGATCGCAGCGGTCGTCACCGAGGCCCGCGTCGGCATCGCCGAGACCGGCACGATCGTCCTCGACCACGCCCCCGACCAGGGCCGCCGCGCCATCTCGCTCGTCCCCGACACCCACATCTGCGTCGTCCGCGAGGACCAGGTGGTCCCCGACGTCCCCGACGCCATCGGCGTCTTGGACCCCGCCCGCCCCCAGACCTGGATCAGCGGCCCGTCGGCCACCAGCGACATCGAGCTGGACCGCGTCGAAGGCGTCCACGGCCCCCGCACCTTCCACGTCCTGGTGGTCGCCGGCAATCGGTGACCGGATCCGGCCACGACCCTTCCCGACCATGTGACGGTGGTCATAGTCTTCGGAGTGCTCTGAAACGTATCAATCATGATCCGGAGGACCCCTATGAAGCTCCGCCTGGCCGCGATCGTGATCAGTGCCCTCGTCGTCGTGGTACCAGCCCCGGCTGTTGCCGTCGACGGCGCGGCAGCCACCCACCTCACCGTCTCGCAGCTCTCCTCGCCGCGGGACGTGGACGACCTCGGCTCGCCGCTGTTGGCCTGGCACGTTCCCTTCGCGGAGCAGAGCGCCTACCGCGTGCAGGTTGCCCGGATCAGCGAGGGCATCGGCGCCGCCGGGGTCTGGGACTCGGGTCGCGTCACGTCGTCGTCGAGCACCAACGTGCCGTACGCCGGCCCGGCGCTCGAACCCGAACAGACCTACCAATGGCGGGTACGCACGTGGGATCGGCGTGGAAAGAGCTCGGACTGGTCGACCGTCTCCACCTTCACCACCGGTCCCGGCCAGGAGTGGGGTGAGGCCCAGCCCGTCTGGCTCGCCCCGGCCCGCTCGGTCACCTGGGGTGACGTCACCATCGACACCACCTTCCGGATCAGGTCCCAGAACGCCACCATCGCCTTCCGTGCCTCGGACGCCAGCAACTACTACATGTGGCAGTTCCGCGGCGACGGGGTGAACACCTTCGCTCCCCACAGGCGCGTGGACGGGACCTTCAACCAGCTCGACTCGGTGCCGCTGCCTGAGCCCCTCGTCCGCGACACCTCCTACCGGCTGCGCATCCAGGCCGAGGGAACCACCATCCGTACGTGGCTGGACGACACCCTCATCGACACCCGCACCCTCACCGATTTCGCTGCCGGCTCGGTCGGCTTCCGCACGGGCGGGTCCGAGCGCAACGCGTGGGACGACCTGACCGTCACCTCCGCCTCCGGCGAGGTCCTCTACGCCAACGACTTCTCCGCCAAGAGCGACCTCGCCTGCGGCGCCGTGGTGAGCGGCTGGCTCGAGGTCGGCACGAACGCCAACTGCGTCTACGGCGTCGAATCGCAGGACTGGGCCTTCCTCCGGCACGAGTTCACGCTGCCCGACAAGCCGATCGCGGCCGCCACCTTCTACGCCACCGCTTCCTCGACCGCACCGGGCCGGCAGTACGTCTACAAGGCGTGGCTCAACGGGAAGTTCGTCGGCCTCGGCCCGACGCAGCCGATCCGCCGCGAGGCCCGATACGACGGCTTCGACGTGACCGCCGCGCTGCGGCCGGGAGCAGACAATGCGATCGGGGTGCTCGGCTGGACGAGCAGCGACCGGCGCTTCCTCGGGCGGCTCGTCGTGGAGTACGCCGATGGCACCCGTGAGGCGATCGTGAGCGGTCCCCAGTGGCGGACCCGTGCGGGCGCAGACGTCTTCCCTGCTGCCGGCAGCATCGGGACCGGCTACTTCGCGGCGCCGAAGGAGAACCTGCAATCCGCCGAGTGGCCGGACGGGTTCGCGGAACCAGGCTTCGACGACTCCACCTGGCGCGATGCCGCGGCGCGCCCGGCCTTCGACGACCTCCGCGCCGCTCCGGCAGCCAAGGTTGAACAGCAGCTGAGGGCGCCGGCCAGCGTGGTGGAGAAGGCGCCCGGCCACTACTTCATCGACTACGGCCGGACATGGATCGGCGGTCTCTCCCTGGATGTCGACGGCACGGCGGGACAGGTGCTCGACATTCGATTCGGCGAAGAGCTGTCCGCGCCCCAGACGGTGCGATACGCCATGCGGACGGGCAACACCTACCAGGACAAGTGGACGTTGCGCGCCGGCGAGCAGCACCTGGAGACCTGGGGAATGCGGGTCTTCCGCTATGTCGAGGTGATCGGTGCCCCGACAGGGCTGGGCGCCGAGGACTTTCCCGCACTCGCTCAGGTGTATCCCTTCGATACCGACGAGGCGATCTTCGACTCCGCCGACAACGGCCTGAACCGCGTGTGGACGCTGTCGCGGAACACGATCGAGGCCACCAACCACAACCTCTACGTCGACTCATGGACCCGGGAGCGCGACGCCTACGAGGCCGACAGCTACCTGCAGATGATGGCCAACTTCTTCGTATCCAGCGACCCCACGCTGGGGAACTACTCTCTGGAGTACCTGCTCACCGACCGTACGTGGCCGACGGAGTGGCCGATGTACACCATCTTGGCCTTCCATGACTCCTGGCAGCAGACCGGTGACACAGACGCGCTTGCGCGCAACTACGCCGCGCTGCAGGACAAGCTGCCCCTGGAGTGGGTGGAGCCGTCCACAGGACTCATCCGCAAGAACACCGGATCCAACGGCGCCAACTCCTGCACCGACTGCGACATCGTCGACTGGCCGGCATCGGAGCGCGACGGCTACGTCTTCCGCCCCTACAACACGGTCATCAACGCGATCGGCCACCGGTCGTTCCGCGACATGGCAGAGATCGCGACGGCTCTGGGGCGCGACGACGACGCGGCGACGTACACTGCCATCGCCGACCGGCTCCGGAACGCGGCCAACGACAGATTGTGGGACTCGGCCAGGGGCGCCTTCCGCGACGGTCTCAACGCCGACGGCACCCCGATCCAGCACTGGGCGATCCAGGCCAGTGTCTTCGCCACGGCGTTCGGACTCGCCCGAGGTGAGGTCGCGCAACGTGCCGCGGACTACATCGGAACCCGGGGCATGGCCTGCAGCGTCTACTGCGCCGCTTTCGTCCTCGAAGCCCTCTATGACGGTGACCGGGGAGATGTCGCGCACCAGCTGCTGACGAGCACGGGGCTCCGCAGCTGGCTCAACATGATCGCGAAGGGAGCAGGCGCCACCGCCGAGGCCTGGGACGCCTCGTTGAAGTCCAACATGACGTGGTCGCACCCCTGGGCGGCGTCACCGGCCTACAACGTCCCTCAAGGCATGTTCGGCATCGAGCCGCTGGTGCCTGGCTACGAGGAGTTCCGGGTCCGGCCACAGCCCGCCGGCGTCCCGTGGGCACACGTCACCCTGCCCACCCTCCGCGGACGGATCGGTGCGGCGTACGCCACGACCGACCACGGCATCGACGTCGGCGTGAGTGTGCCGGGCAACTCTCGGGCAGAGGTCTTCGTACCGGCGCCGGCCGGAGAGCAGGTCTTCCTCGACGGGCGCCCGGTGCCCGCGACGCGTGAGGGCTCCTACCTGGTGATCCAGGACGTGCCCTCCGGCTGCCACGTGCTCACCACGAGCTCCGGGGAGAGCCCGGAGGCCGAGCGGCTTCGCGCCGTCTGCTGAACCTGAAGGCTGTGGCCGGATCCGGCCGCAGGAACGTATCAACTCGCTCGGAGGACCCCATGAAGCTCCGTCTGGCCGCGATCGTCACCAGTGCCCTCGTCGTCACCAGCGTCGCGGCGGCCGTGACACCGACCGGTGCCGCGTCCGCGAACACCGCGCCCGGCGCACCCGCCGGCCTGAACGTCGACGACCTGACCCGACCGCTCAACACCGACCTGACGCCGCGGTTCGGCTGGCTGCCTCAGGACAGCGACGCCAACGAGGTGCAGACCGCCTACAAGATCGAGGTACGCGATGCCGCCGGTGAGATCGTCTGGGACTCCCGCAAAGTCACCTCCGCGCAGCAGTCCTACGTCGACTACGCCGGCGAGAAGCTCGAGCCCGGCAGTCTCTACACCTGGCGGGTCATGACCTGGGACCGCGGCAAGCTGCCGTCGCGGTGGTCGGCGAAGGCCGCCTTCGAGACCGGGCTCGGCGATGGCGACTGGGCCGGCGCGAGCTGGATCAGGCGACCACCGGGCACTGCGACCAACCCCGCCCAGGAGCGTGACGAGTGGACCCTGGCCCGCACCGAGGTCGAGGTCCCGGACGGCAAGATCGTCCGCGCCCGCAGCTACCTGGCCGCCAGCCACACCGCCGAGCTCTATCTCGGCGGCGAGCAGGCCGACCGGATGAGCAACTTCGGCTACCCGAGCGAGGGCTACTACCAGGCCGCGGACGTCACCGACCTGGTCACGCCCGGCGAGACCCTCGCTCTCGGCGTCAAGCTGCACTGGTTCAGCGGTGGTCAGGGCCGCGCCGCGGGCATCCCCGGCGTACTCCTGAAGCTCGAGCTCACCTACGCCGACGGTGAGACGACCACGATCGTCACCGACGGCTCCTGGAAGGTCCGCCGCGGCCCGTACGTCATGGTCGGCACCCGCAACGGCGAGGGCCTGTGGATCGAGCACCTCGACGGCCAGGCCGCCCAACAGATCGGCGACTGGACCGCACCCGGCTACGACGACTCCCAGTGGTCCGGCGCCGTGGTCGTCGGCGCGCACCCGGTGGCGCCGTTCACCCACCTGGAGGGCCAGCAGACTCGGCTCGAGGAGACCGTCATCCACCCCGAGCGCATCCTCCGGGCCGCCGACGGCACCCCCGTCGCCGACTTCGGCACGATCATCCCGGCACGACCCGGCGTGCACTTCGAGGACGGAGTTGCCGGGCGACAGGTCCCGATCCGGGCCGGCTACGAGCTCGCCGACACCGGCCGGGTCTCGACCACGGGCCTTTCGACGCAGAGCACCAACATGTCCTTCCCCTACACCCAGGCCGCGGGCGCGCAGGACTACCTGGCGGTCGGCCACCTGGGTTTCCGCTACCTCGAGGTCCCGGGCGCGGGTGAGGAGATCACCGCCGAGGACGTGACCGCGACCGTCGTCCACACCGCCTACGACGAGGACGGCGCCGCCACCTTCGAGAGCTCCGACGCAACCCTCGACGACGTGTGGGACCTGATGGACCGCTCGCTGCGCTACTCGGTCCAAGAGACCTTCGTCGACACCCCGACGCGCGAGCAGGGCCAGTTCCTGCACGACACCGCCAACATCTCGATCGGCCTGATGTCCTCCCAGCGCGAGCGGGCCGCCTCCCGCCAGGCGATCCGGGAGTTCCTGCTCAGCCAGGAGCGTCACTGGACCACCGGCAACGACGCCGGCCGCTACAACGCGGTCTACCCGAATGGCGACGGCAAGCGCGACATCCCCGACTTCACCGAGGTCGTCCCCGACTGGATCTGGCGCTACTACCTCGAGACCGGCGACAAGGCAGTCCTCGAGGACGCCTACGACAACCTCACCGCCACCGCCGGCTACATCCGCCGCCACATCGCCACCAGCGGCCCGACCCAGGGTCTGGTGACGAACCTGTCGGGCGGCTCCGGCCAGTACCTGTACGGCATCGTCGACTGGCCGGCCCACGGCCGCTTCGGCTACGACATGACCACCGCTGCCAGGACCACCGTCAACGCGCTCGGCGTCGACGTGCTCCGCAAGGTGGCGCTGATCGGCGAGGAGCTGGATCGCCCCGACGCCGAGGTCGCCGCGCTCCGTTCGGACGCCGACGCCCTCGCCACGCGGATGAACCAGACGCTGCGCATGGCCGACGGGACCTACGTCGACGGCCTCCTCGCCGACGGCACCCAGTCCGCCCATGCCGGCCAGCACGCGACCTCGTACGCCATCGCCTTCGACGTCGCGCCGGAGCAGGATGTGCCGGCGCTCGGTGGGCAGATCGCCTCCCAGGGGATGAAGCAGGGCCCGATGACCGCCCACGTGCTGCTCGAGGCTCTCGCCGAGGCAGGTGCCGGCGAGAGCGTCCTGAACCTGCTGACCAACGAGGACGACTACGGCTGGGCCGGCTGGCTCGCTGACGGCGGCACCTTCACCCCCGAGGCCTGGGAGCTGAGCGGCTCGGCCAACAGCGCCTCCCACGGCTGGGGCTCGCGCGGCATCGTCGACGTCACCGAGTCGGTGCTCGGCATCCGCACCACCGCCCCGGGCGCCGCCGAGGTCGAGCTCGGCGTCCCGGCCACCGGCCTGACCCACGCCAAGGG
>JALZDD010000447.1 GCA_030862715.1 Actinomycetota bacterium
GCCCAGCGGTCCATCGTCGAGATCATCCGGCGGATCGGCAGCCCGATGTATTCGGCCTTGGGCAGCTTGGTGTCCGGGAAGCTCACCGCGACCCGGTCGGCAACCCGGGCTCCCGCCTTGTTGGCGAGGCCCGGCATCGCGTTGCCCTCGTGCACGACGATCGGGATGCGGCGCCGCTTCGCGGCGAGATAGGCAGGCATCGAGACGTACCCGCCGTAGCCGACGACCACGTCGGGCCGGACCCGGTCGAGCACCTCGTAGGTCGCGTCGACCGCACCCTTCAGGTTGGCCGGCACCTTCAGCAGGTCGCTGCTGAGCTGGCGCGGCATCGGGACCGGCGGAATCAGCTCGAGCGGGTAGCCCGCGGCGGGGACCACCTGGTTCTCCAGGCCGCGAGGCGTGCCGAGGCAGGTCACCTCCACGCTCGGGTCGAGTCGGCGCAGGGCATCAGCCGTGGCGAGCAGGGGGGATGTGTGTCCAGCGGTGCCACCGCCGGCGAGGAGGGCCTTCATGATGCGTCAGAACTTATCGGTTGCGTTGAGCGGACCGGTAGGCGGCTGCCTGGCGCGCCCGATCCTTTGCCAAGGCTTTACGCTGCTTCAGCGCCGCGGCTGCCGCCGGTTCACGACGGGCGAAGCCGATCACGACGCCCAGCGCCACCATCGACGGGATCAGCGCCGAGCCGCCGTAGGAGACCAGCGGGAGCGGGATGCCGATGACCGGCAGCAGCGCGAGCACCATGCCGACGTTGATGATCATCTGGCCCAGCAGCCAGACCAGCACGCCGAAGCTGAAGTAGCGTACGAACGGCCGGTCGGTCTGGCGCGCGACCTTGACCAGCGCGAAGGCCATGGTCAGGAAGAGGCCGACCACGAGCAGGGTGCCGACCAGGCCGAGCTCCTCGCCCAGCACCGCGAAGATGTAGTCGGTGTGGGCCTCGGGCAGGTCGCCCCACTTCTGCTGCGAGGCCCCGATCCCCTGCCCCAGGATGCCGCCCGAGCTGAGTGCGTAGAGACCGTGGGAGGGCTGCCAGCCCTGTCCGTGGTAGTCCTTGAACGGATCGGCGAAGCTGGTCAGCCGGGCCAGCCGCTCGGTGTCGGTGCTGATCAGGAACAGCACCGAGACGCCGATGATCGAGATCGCCATCCCGAACAGCCGCCCGGGTGCCCCGACCACCCACAGCATCCCGAGCACGATCGCGAAGAAGACCAGGGCGGTGCCGAGGTCCCGGCCGGCGAGGACGAGCCCGGTGGCCAGCGCGATGCCGGGCAGGACTGGCATCAGCACTTCGTGGAGGCTGTCGAGCCGGCGCTCCTTGAGCGCATAGACGTGGGCCGCCCACAGCACGATCCCCAGCTTGGCGATCTCGCTCGGCTGGATCTTGACCGGGCCGGCACCGATCCAGTTCTGCTGCCCATTGACGTCGTGGCCGAGGAAGATGGTCAGGAAGAGCAGCACGCAGGCGACGACATATCCCGGCCAGGCCAGGCGTCGCAGGTGCTTCGGCCTGATCCTGGAGGCGATGAACGCACACGGGATGCCGATGATCACCCACAGCACCTGACGCCCGACGATCGCGTAGGAGTTGTCCATCTGGGTGTAGGCCCACACGCTCGAGGCGCTCAGCACCATGATCAGCCCGATGGTCAGCAGCAGCGCGGTGCTGGTGAGCAACAGATAGTAGGCGGCCAGCGGCCGGTTCAGCGCCACCCGCAGCGCGTGGAACCAGGCCTTGAGGTAGCCGAGGACCGACTTCGGGTACGCCTTGGCCTGCTCGGCCGAACCGGAACCGGTCTGGTCGGGGCTGGTGGTCGTCACGGCCTACCTCCCAGTTGCGGTGCGACGTACGTCCATTACATTCTCGCCGCCGCCTCCGCGTTCGCGGCGCATCTCCCCCGCGTGTCGCCCCGGCCGAGGCGGGTGGGGTCAGAGCTGGCGGCGTACGGCGTCGGCGAAGGCGTCGCCGCGGGCCTTGTAGTCGCGGAACTGGTCCTGGCTGGCGCAGCCGGGGGCCAGGAGCACGGTGTCGCCGGGCTTGGCCAGCGCTGCGGCGATCTCGACGGCCTCCGCGAGAGCGGCCACGCCGTCGGGGTCGTCGAGCTGGACGATCTCCAGGTCACCGGCGTGAGCGGCGAGGGCCGTGGCGATGACGTCGCGGTCCTGGCCGATCAGGACGACGGCCCGCAGCCGGTCGTGGATGGATGCGACCAGGTCCTCGAAACGGGCACCCTTGGCCAGCCCGCCGGCGATCCAGATCACCGGGTCGTAGGCCTGCAGCGAGGCCTGGGCGGCGTGCGGGTTGGTCGCCTTGGAGTCATCGACCCAGGTGACGCCGCCGGCCTCGGCGACGACCTCGATGCGGTGGCCGTCGGGACGGAACGACTTCAGCCCGTCGCGTACGGCGGCCTGGGAGACCCCGTGCGCCCGGGCGAGCGCGGCCGCGGCCAGCGCGTTCTGGACGTAGTGGGGCGCGGAGGAGGCGAGGTCGGAGATCTGGCACAGCTCCGCGGCAGAGGTCTGGCGCTCCTCGATGAAGGCCCGGTCGACCAGGATGTCCTCGACGATCCCGAGCTGACCCACCGCCGGGGTGCCGAGGGTGAAGCCGATCGCGCGGGCGCCCTCGACGACGTCGGCCTCCTCGACCAGGTGCAGCGTGGCCTCGTCGGCGACGTTGTAGACGCAGGCCCGCTCGACGCCCTCGTAGACGCGGCCCTTGTCGGCGGCGTACTCCTTCATCGAGGGGTACCAGTCGAGGTGGTCCTCGGCGATGTTGAGAACGACGGCGGCCTGGGCGCCCATCGAGGAGGTGTAGTGGAGCTGGAAGGAGGAGAGCTCGACGGCGAAGACGTCGTAGGGCTCGGGGTCCATCACGGCCTCGACGATCGGCAGGCCGACGTTGCCGA
>JALZDD010000458.1 GCA_030862715.1 Actinomycetota bacterium
CATGCGCAGCACGTCGGGTGAGTGCTTCAGAGCCGCCACCGGGTAGATGCCACGGCACCGGCGACCCGACTTGATCGTGGACTCGATGACCGAGATGAACCGCATCTCCGAGGGATGGACGGTCACCGCCGGGCGCAGCCACATCATGTCTCCCGAGGTCGCCGAGACCAGCCGCTCGAAGGTCTCCGGCGTGAACTCGGTCGCGATCACCTCGCCCTCGATCGGGTGCTCCTCGCCGATCGGGGCCGGGAGGCGTGCGGCGGTGCCCGCGACGTACGGGACCGACTGGGAGATCTTGAGCAGATGGTCGTGGGCGTCCTGGGCTCTGGTCGCAGCCCGCTCCAGCATGTGGGCGACCACCGCCGTCGGGCTGAGCACCGTCAAGGTCTCGCCGATGGAGACGACCCCGCTCTCGACCAGCGGCGCGGCCTCCTCCAGCAGCTTCTCCTCGGACGAGGACAGCGTCGCCGCCACGACCACCAACGGCCACCCGTTGAGCGGGAGGAGGCGGCTGTAGAGCTGTGCCGCGCCCGGGTCGAACCCGAGCGCGGTCATCAACGTCTGCGACCGGCCGTTCTCCATACCTGGCACTTTAGTGCCAGATAGTCATCATGCCTCCGGCTTGAGCAGCGGAAAGAGGATCGTTTCGCGGATCCCGGCGCCGGTGAAGAGCATGATCGCCCGGTCCAGGCCGAGCCCAAGGCCACCCATGGGCGGGGCGCCGTACTCCAGTGCGCGCAGGAAGTCCTCGTCGAGCTGCATCGCCTCGGGGTCGCCGCCTGCGGCGAGGAGGGACTGGGCGGTGAGCACCTCACGCTGCACCACCGGGTCGATCAGCTCGGTGAATCCGGTGCCGCGCTCGACGCCGCCGATGATCAGGTCCCAGGCGAGCACCTTGCCCGGCTCCTCGTCGTTGATCCGCGCCAGCGGCTGGGCGATCGCCGGGAAGTCGCACAGGAAAGTCGGCTGGATCAGGTGGGGCTCGACCAGCTCGCCGCACAGCTCCATGACGATCTTGGCCGCGTCCCAGGCCGGGTCGAGCTCGACGTCGTGCTTGTCGGCGAGCGCCTTGAGCGTCTCGACGTCGGTGTCCGGGGTGACCTCGACACCGACGGCCTCCGAGACACCCTCGTAGACCGGCAGCCACTTCCACTCGCCGTCGAGGTCGATGACACCGGCGTCGGTCTCCACCTGGCGCGAACCGACCGCGTCGGCGGCGGCCAGATACATCTGCCGCATCTCCTCGGCGATGGTGAATTGGTCGCCGTAGGCCTGGTAGGCCTCGATCATCGTGAACTCGGGGCTGTGCGTGGAGTCGACGCCCTCGTTGCGGAAGATCCGGCCGATCTCGTACACCTTGTCGACACCGCCGACGACGGCCTTCTTGAGGTTGAGCTCGAGGGCGATCCGCAGCGTCATCGGCTGGTCGAAGGCATTCATGTGGGTGTTGAACGGCCGCGCGTGCGCACCACCGTGGATGAGCTGCAGGACCGGCGTCTCGACCTCGAGGTAGCCGTCGTCCTCGAGACGGCGGCGGATCGCCTGGGTGATCTTCGCGCGGGTACGCACCATGTCGCGCGCCTCCTGGCGCACGATCAGGTCGGCGTAGCGCTGCCGGACCCGGGCCTCCTCGGAGAGGTCCTTGTGGAGCACCGGCAGCGGCCGCAGCGCCTTGGACGCCATCTCCCAGCTCGAGGCCATGACGGAGAGCTCACCGCGCCGCGAGGAGATCACCCGGCCGGTGACGGCGACGTGGTCACCGAGGTCGACCAGGCTCTTCCACTCCGCGAGCGACTCCTCCCCCACCTCGGCGAGCGAGAGCATCACCTGGAGCCGGGTGCCGATGCCCTCCTGCAGCGTCGCGAACGCGAGCTTGCCGGTGTTGCGGACGAACATGACCCGACCGGCGACGGTGACCACGTCCTGGGTCTCGTCGCCGGCCTCGAGCTTGTCCTCGTAGGCCTCGCGCACCTCGGCGAGCGTGTGGGTGCGGCCGACCCCGATGGCGTACGCCTTCTTGCCCTCGGCCAGCAGGCGCTCCCGCTTCTCGCGCCGAACGATGCTCTGCTCATCGAGAGTGGGCTCGTTCAGGCCAGGCCCATCAATAGGCTCAGCGGGCGCGTTGTTGGTCTGCTCAGTCACGGGTCAAGGCTAGGCGAAATCGCTGGTCCGACGCGATTCGGTATTCACCCCAGAAGCGTGTCGTACGCCGTCGGGCTGCTGTCGCGCAGGAACTCGCTGCAGCGCTCCCACTCCTCGGTCTCGCCGATCGCCTTGGCCTGCTCGGCGAGGAGGGCGAGGCTGGTCAGGAAGCCACGGTTGGGCTCGTGCTCCCACGGCACCGGGCCGTGTCCCTTCCAGCCGTTGCGGCGCAGCATGTCGAGCGAGCGGTGGTAGCCGACGCGGGCGTAGGCGTAGATGGTCACGTCCTCGGCGCCGGCCTCCTTGGCGGCCGTGGCGAGCGCGGCCCAGGCAGAGGGCGAGGCGGGGTGGCGACGTACGACCTCGGCGGGGTCGGTGCCGGCGGCCAGCTCGTCGGTCGCGGGGTCGGCGGGAAGGTGGGTCGGCGGCGGTCCGGCCATCAGGTCCTGGTGGGTCATACGCACCATTGTGCCCGCAGCCACCGACCGTCCTTCCCCGGGAGACCGATCCGGGTGTTGTCGGCTCTCGGGTGTTGACTGTGGCCATGACCCAGCCCGTGACGCAGACGACCGCAGCGCCGACGACCGAGCACCCCTGGCGGGCGCTGTTCGCGCTGTGCATCGGCTTCTTCATGCTGCTGGTCGACATGACGATCGTGACCGTCGCGACGCCGGACATCATGGCCGAGCTCGACGCGAGCGCCAACGCGGTGCTGTGGGTGACCAGCGCCTACCTTCTGACCTACGCTGTGCCGGTCCTCATCATGGGCAGGCTCGGTGACCGCTTCGGGCCCAAGTGGGTCTACATCGCCGGCCTCGCGGTCTTCACGGCCTCGTCGCTGTGGTGCGGGCTCGCCGGCAGCATCGAGTCGCTGGTGGCCGCGCGGGCGGTGCAGGGCCTCGGCGCGGCGATGATGACGCCGCAGACGATGGCGACCATCACCCGGATCTTCCCGGCCGAGCGGCGTGGCTCGGCGATGGCGCTGTGGGGCGCGACGGCGGGCATCGCGACGCTGGTCGGCCCGCTGGCAGGCGGGGCGCTGGTCGCGATCGGCGGCTGGGAGTGGATCTTCTTCGTCAACGTACCGATCGGCATCGTCGCGATCGTCCTCAACTGGCTGATGGTTCCCGAGCTCGAGACCCACGCGCACGTCTTCGACTGGCTCGGCGTGGCGCTCAGCGGTGTCGGGATGTTCTGCGTGGTCTTCGGCCTGCAGAACGGCGAGCAGCGGGGCTGGGACGCCCTCACCTGGGCGCTCGTCGCCGGTGGCGTCGCGATCATGGCGCTCTTCGTCTGGTGGCAGGCGCGCAACCGCAAGGAGCCGCTGGTGCCGCTGTCCATCTTCACCGACCGCAACTTCTCCGTCTCCAGCCTGGCGATCTCCTGCATGGGCTTCGCGGCCGTCGCGCAGGGCTTCCCGCTGATGCTCTACGCCCAGCTCGTCCGCGGCTACACCGCGCTCGAGGCCTCGCTCCTGATGGTCCCGATGGCGCTGGTCTCCCTCGTCGCCGCGCCGCTGGTCGGCCGGCTGAGCGACCGGATCCATCCGCGGCTGCTGACCGGCGTGGCCTTCCTCCTCTGCGCCGTCTCGCTCTTCTGGCTCGCGGTGCCGATGACCGTCGACTCCCAGCTGTGGCAGCTGCTGGTGCCGATGGCCGTCTTCGGCCTCGGCTC
>JALZDD010000482.1 GCA_030862715.1 Actinomycetota bacterium
CCACCCCGATGTGGCGCCCGCTCGACCTGGGCTCCGAGGACGCCAAGGACGTACGCCTGCTCGAGCGCAACCTGAAGGAGATGGGCTACGACCCCGGCACCGTCGACAAGGACTTCACGGAGTCGACGCAGTCGGCCCTCTACGACTTCCAGTCCGACCACGGCCTGGAGGAGACCGGCACGGCCGACCCGGCCGACTTCGTGATCACCCCTGGAAAGATCCGGATCGGGGCGCACAACGCGACCCTCGGCCAGCAGGTCGGACCAGGCGGCGGCGCGGGGCTCTACCAGGCCGCCAGCACCGATCAGGTCGTCGCGGTCGGTCTCGACCCCGACTCCGAGGCGCTCGCCAAGGTCGGCGCCGCGGCGACGGTGACCCTGCCCAGCGGCAAGGAGGCGAAGGCGAAGATCACCTCGGTCGGCGCCCTGGAGCAGTCGACGGGCAACGAGGGCGAGACGACCTCGGTCATCCCGATCACCCTCACCCTCGATGATCCGAAGCTCGCCGAGGGGATGAGTCTGGCCACCGTGTCGGTCGACCTGACCAGCGAGACGAAGAAGAACGCCCTCGCGGTGCCGGTCACGGCCCTGGTCGCTCTGGCCGAGGGCGGGTTCGGTGTCCAGAAGGTCACCGGCGACACCGAGAAGCTCACCGGCGTCGAGGTCGGGCTCTACGCCGACGGCTTCGTCGAGATCACCGCAGGACTGGCCGAGGGCGACACCGTGGCGGTTCCCGATGAGTGAGCGCACGAGCGTCCTGGAGATGCGTGACGTACGCAAGAGTTACGGCGACCTGGAGGTCCTCCATGGGGTGAACCTGCAGGTCAGCGCGGGCGAGCAGGTCGCCATCGTCGGCCCCTCCGGGTCGGGGAAGTCGACCTTGCTGCACATCGTCGGCACCCTGGAGCGACCCACGAGCGGGGCGGTGGTGATCGACGGGTACGACACCACCGAGCTCTCCGAGGCCGAGCTGGCCGGGCTGCGCTCGCACCGCGTCGGGTTCGTCTTCCAGAGCTTCCACCTCATCGACGGTCTCTCTGCGACCGAGAACGTCGCGCAGGGCCTCCTCTACAGCGGCGTGCGCCGCGCCGAGCGCACCCGCCGTGCCCGCGAGGTGTTGGAACGAGTGGGTCTCGGTCATCGGCTCGGCCACGACCCACGGATCCTCTCCGGTGGCGAGCGGCAGCGGGTGGCGGTCGCGCGGGCGCTGCTCAACCGGCCGGCCATCGTCTTCGCCGACGAGCCCACCGGCAATCTGGACAGCCACTCCGGCGAGGAGGTGCTCAACCTCTTCGACGAGCTGCACCGCGACGGCACCACGATCGTGGTGATCACTCACGAGCACGAGGTCGCCGCCCGGATGGCCCGCCAGGTCGAGATTCGTGACGGCCTGATCACGCACGACTCCCAGGTGGTGGCGGCATGAGCGGACGTGCGCGGGTGGAGCCGTCCCGAGTCTCCATCTCAGACCAGGCCCGCGCCGGGGGCCGGGCGCTGCGGGCACGCAAGCTGCGCAGCCTGCTCTCAGCCTTCGGCATCGCGATCGGCGTGGCGACCGTCGTGGCCGTGCTCGGCATCTCCCGCTCGTCCCAGGCCGACCTGCTCGAGCAGCTGGACTCGCTGGGGACCAACCTGCTGGAGGCCAAGGCAGGGCAGGGGTTCGGGATGGGCGGAGACACCGCGATGCCGCAGACCGCAGCCACCCAGGCGCGCAACATCGAGCCCGTGGAGGACGTCGCCCAGGTCACCGACCTGTCGGCCGTTCCGCTGCGCAGCTCGCTGGCCGATCCCTACCGCACCAACGGGCTCTCGGCGAAGGCCGCCACCCCGGGCACCCTCGACACCCTGGCGGGAGAGATGGCCGAGGGCCGGTTCCTCGACGCGGCGGTCGACGACTTTCCGGTCGTGGTGCTGGGATCGGTGGCCGCGGAACGGCTCGGGATCACCTCGGTCGGGAGCGGGGTCTCGGTCTGGATGGACGGACGGGCCTGGCAGGTCGTCGGCATCATGGAGCCGCTGCCGCTCTCCCCGGACCTGGACCGGGCGGCCCTGGTCGGCTACGACGCCGCGGAGGTCTATCTCGACGACGAGCTGGACCCCTCGCTGCTCTACGTGCGTACGGCTCCGGACGCGGTGGACGCGGTCAGCGGCGTACTCGCGGCTCAGGTCAATCCCGAGGCTCCCGAGAACGTCGACGTCTCGCGTCCCTCCGACGTGATCGCCGCCAAGGCCGCGGCCGAGGACGCCTTCACCTCGCTCTTCCTGGGCCTGGGCGCGGTCGCTCTGCTGGTCGGCGCGGTCGGCACGGCCAACGTGATGGTGATGTCGGTGCTCGAACGACGCCGCGAGATAGGTCTGCGCCGGGCACTGGGCGCCACCGGCCGCCACATCCGCACGCAGTTCCTGGTCGAGGCCTTGCTGCTCTCGCTGGCCGGCGGCGTACTGGGGGTGATGGCCGGGGCCGTGATCACCTTCGGGTACGCCCGGTGGAAGGCGATCACCTTCGCGATGCCCCCGGAGTCGGTCGGCTACGGCCTGGCTGCGGCGCTCCTCATCGGCATTCTCGCGGGCGTATACCCGGCCGCGAGAGCCGCGCGGCTCTCGCCGACAGAGGCGCTGAGAGCGGCATGACCGGCACCCGCCGGCGCTTGCACTCGCAGGGGTCGAGTGCTAAACATGAGGCTGGCACTCTTACCATGAGAGTGACAACAACCGGACCGGTGACGTTGAGGCGTCGCGAGCGGCAGGGAAGGGTTCTGCCGGGAGTGGCGTCGTCCGTCGCGGGCAACCCATCGGACCGGATCCAACGAACTTCCCAAGTGAAGGATCGCAGGAGCAATGCCGAAGCTCATCGCTTTCAACGAGGAGGCCCGTCGGGGTCTGGAGAAGGGTCTCAACACCCTCGCCGACGCCGTCAAGGTCACCCTCGGTCCCAAGGGCCGCAATGTCGTGCTCGAGAAGAAGTGGGGTGCCCCCACGATCACCAACGATGGTGTTTCCATCGCCAAGGAGATCGAGCTCGAGGACCCCTACGAGAAGATCGGTGCCGAGCTGGTCAAGGAGGTCGCGAAGAAGACCGACGACGTCGCCGGTGACGGCACGACGACCGCGACCGTTCTCGCCCAGGCGCTGGTCCGCGAGGGCCTGCGCAACGTCGCCGCGGGTGCCAACCCGGCCGGCCTGAAGCGCGGCATCGAGGCGGCCGTCGACGCCGTCACCGAGCAGCTGCTCGCGCAGGCCAAGGACATCGAGACCAAGGAGCAGATCGCTGCTACCGCCTCGATCTCCGCTGCTGACACCACCGTCGGCGAGATCATCGCCGAGGCGATGGACAAGGTCGGCAAGGAAGGCGTCATCACCGTCGAGGAGTCGAACACCTTCGGGCTCGACCTCGAGCTGACCGAGGGTATGCGCTTCGACAAGGGCTACATCTCGGCCTACTTCGTGACCGACCCGGAGCGTATGGAGACCGTCCTCGACGACCCGTACATCCTGATCGTCAACTCGAAGATCTCCAGCGTCAAGGACCTGATCCCGGTCCTGGAGAAGGTCATGCAGACCGGCAAGCCGCTGGTCATCCTGGCCGAGGACGTCGACGGCGAGGCTCTCTCGACGCTGGTCGTCAACAAGATCAAGGGCACCTTCAAGTCCGTCGCCGTCAAGGCTCCGGGCTTCGGTGACCGCCGCAAGGCCATGCTGCAGGACATCGCCATCCTCACCGGTGGTCAGGTCATCTCCGAGGAGGTCGGCCTCTCCCTGGAGACCGCCGGCATCGAGCTGCTCGGCCAGGCCCGCAAGGTCGTCATCACCAAGGACGAGACCACCATCGTCGAGGGTTCGGGCGACCAGGGTCAGATCGAGGGCCGGGTCAACCAGATCCGCGCCGAGATCGAGAAGTCGGACTCCGACTACGACCGCGAGAAGCTCCAGGAGCGCCTCGCCAAGCTGGCCGGCGGCGTGGCCGTCATCAAGGTCGGCGCGGCCACCGAGGTCGAGCTCAAGGAGCGCAAGCACCGCATCGAGGACGCTGTCCGCAACGCCAAGGCTGCTGTCGAGGAGGGCATCCTCGCCGGCGGTGGTGTCGCGCTGATCCAGGCCGCCGCGGCTGCCTTCGAGAAGCTCGAGCTCGAGGGCGACGAGGCCACCGGTGCCTCGATCGTCAAGGCCGCCATCTCGGCGCCGCTGAAGCAGATCGCCATCAACGCCGGCCTCGAGGGCGGCGTCGTGGCGGAGAAGGTCGCCGGTCTCCCGCAGGGCCACGGCCTCAACGCCGCCACGGGTGAGTACGTCGACCTGCTGGCCGCGGGCATCATCGACCCGGCCAAGGTGACCCGCTCGGCGCTGCAGAACGCCGCGTCGATCGCCGCGCTGTTCCTCACCACCGAGGCCGTCGTGGCCGACAAGCCGGAGAAGGCCGCCGCTGGTGGCGACCCGACCGGTGGCATGGGTGACATGGGCGGCATGGGCTTCTGAGGCGCAAGCCGAAGAAGCGATCAGCACAGCTGAGTCCGTCTCGTTAGAGCACACGCAGGTGCCCTCGCCATTGGCGGGGGCACCTGTCGTTTACCCCTGGGGCCGTGGAGGCGAGGGCTACTCTCGACGACATGGGCCTGAAGGCGATGTCGGTACTGGCGATATCGGCCGTGCTTCTCGCTGGATGCGGCGGCGAGCCGGCCGCCGGGCCGTCGTCCCGAGCAGCGACACCTGCGCCCTCGGCGACATCAACCGCGCCGTCCCCGAGCCCGTCGGAGACGCTGCCACCGGTGACCGACAAGGTCTCGCTGCCGCAGCTGATGCGGGAGGACTTCCCGGGCGGCGAGGTGAAGGTGCTGCGGGAGTCGGGGAGCACGGATGCGTACCGGCGCTTCGAGATCAGCTACCCGAGCGGCCCGCTGACGATCACCGGGGTGCTCTTCCGGCCGCGGGGTGCCGGGCCGTTCCCCGGGGTGGTCTTCGCGCACGGCCACATCGACACCGACATCTACGTCACCGGGCAGGGGCTGCGGCGGGAGCAGGACCGGCTGGCACGGGAGGGCTATGTCGTCCTGCACACCGACTACCGCGGTCACGCAGGATCGTCTACCCCCAAAAATTGGCAGAGTCCGGAGGGCACCGAGGAGGACGAGAGCCGCCTCGGCTACACCCGCGACACCATCAACGCCGTCCAGGCGATGAAGCGACTTCCGTACGTCGAGCCCGACCGCACCGCGCTGCTCGGCCGCTCCATGGGTGGGGGAGTGGTGATGAACGCGCTCGTCGCCCAGCCGGGGCTGGTGCGAGCCGGGGTGACGTACGCGTCGGTCTCCTCCGACATCGTCGACAACATCAACCGGTGGGCGGTGCCGTCGCGGCCCGAGGAGGTGGCCCGGCTCTACCGGCAGTACGGCGATCCTGAGACGGAGCCGGAGTTCTGGGAGGGGCTGTCGGCGCGGACATACTTCGACCGGATCGAGGTCCCGCTCCAGATGCACCACGGGACCAATGACGAGTCCTGCCCGATCAGGTGGGCCTACACGACCCGGGACCTGCTGGAGACCGCTGGCGTACGCCAGCGGCTGTGGGTCTACCCAGGCGAGCAGCACGCCTTCGGGCCGCAGTGGGACCTCTCGATCCGGCGGGTCATCGGGTTCCTCGATCGTCAGTTGGCATGACCTGACCAGGCGACGAGGAGGGGCCCAGCGGTCCCACCTTTTTGGGGACTTTCGACACTGTCTCGACAACAGCTCGGTAACGCAACATTGGTGCTCCACACAGTGGCCGACTGCGGGGAAGCGTCTGGATCTGGGGGGCTTTGAAGCCCAAGGGAATATCCGGG
>JALZDD010000497.1 GCA_030862715.1 Actinomycetota bacterium
TTGACGATCCGCATCACCCCGAAGATGAGGCTCAGACCGCAGGCGAGGAGTGCGTACTGCCCGCCGAGCAGGACTCCCTGGAGGACCGCGTTGATCCAGTCCATCAGCCGACCTCCTGCTCGTCGACGCCGAAGTACGCCGCCTGCACCTGCTCCCGGGTGACGTCGGCCTTGGCGCCTTCCAGAACCGTGCGGCCTTCGAGCAGGCACTGCACCCGGTCGGCGACGGTGAGTGCCTGGGTGAGGTCCTGCTCGACCACGAGCACGGTCGTCCCCTTCGCGGCGATCGTGGGGAGCGCCTTGTAGATGTCGGCGATCACGACCGGGGCGAGGCCGAGCGAGACCTCGTCGAGCAGGAGCAGCTTCGGGTTGGACATCAGCGCCCGGCCGATGGCGGTCGCCTGCTGCTCACCACCGGAGAGGTGGGCTCCGCGACGCGTTCTCAACTCCTTGAGCAGCGGGAACGCGTCGTAGACGGTCTGGAGGTTCCACGGGCCGGGCCGGCGTCCGTGCGCGCCGACCTTGAGGTTCTCCTCGACGGTGAGCGAGGCGAAGATCCGGCGTCCTTCCGGGGTGAGCGCGATGCCCTCGCGGACCCGCCGGTGGGCGGGGGTGTGGGAGACGTTGTGGCCGTCGAAACGGATCTGGCCGGCGCTCGGACGGAGCAGGCCGGCGATCGTCCTCAGCAGCGTCGACTTGCCGGCGCCGTTGGCGCCGATCACGGCCAGCGTCTCGCCCTCGGCGACCCGGAGCGTGATGCCGTGCAGGGCGCGGAAGTCGCCGTAGGCGACGTCGATCGCGTCTACCTCGAGCAGAGTGGTCACGGGGTGTCGCTTTCCAGGTCGGGGGAGCCGAGATAGACGGCGGCGACCGCGTCCGAGGCCATCACCTCGCGCGGGTCGCCGGTGGCGACGACGTCGCCCTGGGCCAGGCACATCAACCGGTCCACGACCTGCAACAACGCGTGCACGATGTGCTCGATCCAGACGACTCCGGTGCCGCCGTCACGGATCGCCGAGATGGTCTCGATCAGCGCCGGCAGCTCATGTTCGGTGAGGCCGCCGGCGATCTCATCGAGGAGCAGCAGCCGCGGCTGGGTGGCCAGTGCGCGGGCGAGCTCGAGCCGCTTGCGGTCGAGGAGCCGCAGCGAGCCGGCGCGGGTGTTGGCCAGGTGGGTCAGGTCGGCGGTCTCCAGCGCCTCCCAGGCCTGCGCGTTGGCCTCCTTTCGGCGCGTGCCCGCGCCGAAGGTGGACCCGACCAGCACGTTCTCGAAGACGGTGAGCCCCCCGAAGGGGCGGGGGACCTGGAACGTACGCCCGATCCCCAGGGCCGTACGGCGGGCCGCCGGCGTCCGGGTGACGTCGGTGCCGTCGAAGCGGATGGTGCCCGCGTCGGCCGGGAGGGTGCCGGTCACCAGGTTGAGCAGCGTCGACTTGCCGGCGCCGTTGGGCCCGACGATGCCGAGCGCCTCGCCGGCGGCGACATGGAAGGAGACCGAGCGGGCCGTGACGACCTGGCCAAAGGAC
Source organism: Actinomycetota bacterium (assembly GCA_030862715.1). The sequence continues at coordinate 1,526 of JALZDD010000497.1, forward strand.
TTGGCCAGGTCGTCAACGTGAAGCAAGGTCACTTGAGCGCCTCGGGCTCGCCCCCGAGAGGTACGTCGGGCGCGAGCGAGTTCTGCACGACGACCAGCTCGAACGGGTGCTCCCCGCCCTCGACCTGGCGCCACTGACCGCCCGCGAGGGAGGTCTTGGCGACGTACGGCGGGACGTTCGCGTCCTTGCCCCAGGCGACGTCACCGACGACCGTGGAGACCTCGAGCCCGGCCAGCGCCTTGGTGATCGCGTCGGCGTCGGTCGAGCCGGCCTCTGTCACCGCCGCGGTCGCGACCTCGAAGAGCGCGTGCGCGAAGCCCAGCGGCTGGGTCCACTGCTTGCCGGTCTTCTCCTCGTACGCATCCGCCAGCTCCTGCGCGGACTGGCCGGTCAGCGAGGACTCGTAGGGAGCGGTCGGGGTCCACCACACCTCGGTGGAGAGGTTGTGGGCGATCGGGCCCAGCGCCTCGACGCTGCTCGGGAACAGCAGCGCCTTGCCGATGGTCGCGACCTTCGGGTTGTAGCCTTGCTGCTTCGCCTGCTGCCAGAACGTGGTGAAGTCCGGCGGGATCGGGACGCCTACCAGGACGTCGTGACCCTTGTAGGCGCTGATCTGGGCGGAGAAGTCCTTGGTGCCGTTGGGGTAGTTGCCCGGGTTGTCGATCTTGACGCCCGACGCCTCGGTCAGCGCCGGGAAGTTGGCGCCCCAGGCCTCGCCGTCGGGGTCCTTCGGGAACAGGCCGCCGGCCTTCTTGTTGTTCTCGACCTTGCCCCAGATGTCGGCGTAGACCGTCGAGACGTCCTCGAGGCCCCAGAAGAAGTGGTAGCTGTACTTCAGCTCGGCGGGCTTGTCGCCGCTGCGGATCGCGAACGGCTGCCACGGGGCGACCGTGGTGATGCACGGGATCGAGTTGGCCTCGCACTGCTCCGAGACCGGGTTGACGATGTCGGGCGTCGAGGAGGCGACGATGATGTCGGCGCCGTCCTTGTTGATCAGGTCGCCGGCCACCGCCCCGGCCTTGGTCGTGTCGCTCTGCGCGTCGCGCACCACGATCTCGACGTCGAGCTCCTTGTCGCCGGCCTTGACCGGGTGGTCCTGGAAGTAGGTCTCCAGCTCGTCGACGACGAAGCTGTTCGCCTCGCCGAACGGCGCCGAGGAGCCCGTCTCGGTCGAGACGAACCCGATGGTGAGCGTGTCCTCCCCGCCACCGCCTTCGTCGTCGATGCCGCCTGACCCGCAGGCGGTCAAGGTCAGCGCCATCGCTGCGACACCGGCGGCGGCCATGCTCAGGCCGCGTCCGGTGGTGAGTCCGTTGCGCACGTACGTCTCCTTAGAGAGTGTGGGGTGTTCGAGAGTGTCGTCCGCCACCGCCCCTACTGGTGGGAAGCAAGGTCCGGTTGGCGGAAAATCGCATGGAAGACCTATCGGACTTTTGGTGGACTTGTCACCCTTTCGCGCCGAGAAGTCGGGTACGTCGGCCGAGAAGTCACGCCCGTCGGCCGAATTGGCAGGCCGATGACCACTCGGCCGACGCGAGTGACGCTTCGGCCGACGGGGGTGACGCCTCGGCTGGGGTCAGGCGCGGGCGGCGCGGCGTACGTCTCCGGCGGCGACGCCGAAGCGCTTGCGGAAGGCCTGGGAGAAGTACGAGGCCGAGGTGAAGCCGCACTTCTCGGCGACGTCGACGGTGCGGACGGCCGGGTCCGAGCCGGTGGCGAGCATCGCGTAGGCGAGCTCGAGGCGGCGGCCGAGGATGTGGCGAGGGACGCTGGTGCCGGCATCGGCGAAGAGGCGGGACAGGTGGCGCTCGGAGATGCCGGCGCCTGCGGCGACGGTGGTGGCCGAGAGGCCGGGGTCGGCGAGATGGTCCTCGATGAACGCCTTCGCCGCCGCCCGGTGGGCCGTGGCCAGCGATACCTTCCCGGCGGTGGCGATCACCGAGATCAGGTCGAGAACGGCACCCTCGTCGGCCGGGACCGGGTCGTGGGGCCGCAGCGCGCGGCCGACCATCTGCACGAGGGCTCGGCCGTGCGGGTCCTGGTCACGGCCGGCGTCGAGGACGAGCGGCGACGGCATCGATGCCATCCCGGTGCGGGCCGCGAAGGCGTCCACCGGGACCTTGACCGCGAGCTCCTCGAGCCCGTGCCCGAAGCCGCGCAGGAACGGAGCGTCGACGTCGCACACGATCAGCTGTCCGGGCCGGATGAGCTTGCGGCGGCCGGCGTACTCCAGGATCGCCTCGCCGCGGAGGCTGGCGTAGACGGCGATCGACCGGGCGGGGATCTCCTTGACGAGGCTGGCGGGACGCTCGACGACGTGGCGGGTGGCCCGGACCCGCGCCAGATGGATCTCGTCGAGCTGCAGGTTGACCTCCTGCGCGTCGAACCCGTGGCCGTCGATGGGCCGGCAGGAGAGCGCGACCAGCGCGCTGGCGTTGTGGCGTTCCCAGGCCTCGACCTGCGCGTCCTCGCTCAGCCGGCTGGTCTCGAAGACCTCCGGGCGGCGAACCCGCGCGACGAGAGGGGCTGGATCGTCTCCGGCTGGCGGCACGACCCGACTCTACGGCGTGCCGAGAGCCGTCGGCGAGGACTTAGGGAAGACTAACCTTTCTGGAATGGTTCAAGAAAAGGTGGCACAGTTGGTGTCACCACGAAAGACCAACACTTCAATCTGGGGGACCCACCGAACATGGCCACGAAGACCGACACGAGCAGCGCCACCCACACCTCGCACCCCGCGTTCATCCCGAGCCCGGCGTTCGCGACCCAGATGCAGCGCCTGCTCGTCGATCTGACCGAGCTCAGCCTGCAGGGCAAGCAGCTGCACTGGAACGTCGTGGGCAAGAACTTCCGCGACATGCACCTCGTCCTCGA
>JALZDD010000499.1 GCA_030862715.1 Actinomycetota bacterium
CAGGACTGAGGGGCATCTAGTCGATCGGCCAGGTCTCGCTCGGGACCGGCGTGGTCCCGGCGACCAGTTTCCCGGCGGCGTCATAGGCCGCATAGCCGACGCTGTCCTGCCTCTTCTTCACCCCCTCCGCGCTGAACCAGGCGACGGCGATCCCGCTGTTGACGGCACCGTCGACGTGCTTGCCGCCGATGAAGAACTTCACGGAGACAGCCTCGGTGGGAACGGGCGACATGAAGCCGATCCAGTTCGTGGTCCAGGAGGTGCTGGAGTTCTCTGAGAGGCCCATGCCGGGGAAGGGCCTGATCCGGTCTGCCATCCCGACGACGTCCTCGGCCTTCGGCAAGCTGGAGTCGGTCGTGTAGGCGCGGCAGTCGATGAGGTAGTCGTCGGTCAGGAAGTACGCGCGCAGCTCGTTGTCGTGCTCTGGCCCGAAGTCGTTGCGCCTCTCCGCGAAGATCGGATGGACCTGATCGGGATCGATCGTGTCCGGCATCGACGGGTCCATGCCGCCCGTGTCAGCGACGTCTTGGGCGGCCATGGCGAGGCAGCGCCGCTTGATCTTCGCCAGCTCGGCGTCGGTGACGTTGGTGGGCTTGCCGCCCCAGGTGAGCACCTGGTCAGGACGAGGTGGTGCGGTGCTCTGGTCCGCAGGGGCGAGCTCGGTCGCCAGCGGGCCGCGTCCGAGGCCGGTGAGGACCAGACCGGCTGCGAGGAGGCAGATGGCGGCGGTGGCAGCAACAAGCAGTGACGTACGCCGCCGGCGCAGCCGGTCACCACGCACCCGGATCTGGGCAATCGGGCGGTTGAGGGTGAGGTCGCTGCTGGTGCGCAGCTCGTCTTCGAGGTCGAGGCTCATGAGCGAGCTCCTTCGGTGGCGAGGTCGGCGCGCAGTGTGGCGAGCGCCTGGTGCAGGTGGGCCGAGACGGTTCCGGGCGAGATGTCGAGGGCGACAGCCGTGGTCGTCGTGTCGAGATCGAGGATGTAGCGCAGCGCCACCACCTCGCGCTGCCGCTTGGGCAGCCGGCGCACGGCCGCGATGAGGTCGCGGCGCCCGTCGAGGTCGGGTTGGTCGCCGCGTACGTCCTGGGGTGGGCCGACCTCACGGCGTCGCTTCCGCCACCAGGAGATGTCGGCGTTGACCGCGGTGCGTACGACCCAGGCAGCAGGCGATCGGGCGTTGCGTACGGTGCGCCACCGCGCCCAGGCACGGGCGAAGGCTTCGGCCACCGCGTCCTCGGCGCGCGCCGGGTCGACACCGCTCGCGACGGTGGCTCGCAGGCAGCGGTCCTTGTGGGTGGCGTAGAACGCACCGAACTCGTCGAAGCTCACAGCCTCTTGACGCATCAGCCCTCGGATCCCTTTAGGCGGCCGTCGACAATTCTCGCCGGAAACCCGTTCGACCGTATTCGCGAGCCACGGGAGAATCGCGGCCATGCCCATCGTGCGAAGCGTCAACATCGGTCAGTCCAAGCCCGCCGAGTGGGCGGAGGTGGGCGCCACCTCGATGGAGAAGCTCGCCACGCCCGAGCCGGTGACGGTCGGCAGGGAGGGCATCGTGACCGACACGCAGACCGACCGGCGCCACCACGGCGGCGAGGAGCAGGCGGTCTACGCCTTCGCCCGCGAGGACCTCGACGTGTGGGGCTCGCGCCTGGGCGTGACGCTGCGTGACGGGCAGTTCGCCGAGAATCTCACCACCGAGGGGATCGACATCAACGCGGCTCTGGTGGGGGAGCGGTGGCGGATCGGAACGGTGCTGCTGGAGATCTGCAGCGTGCGTACGCCGTGCAACGACTTCAAGAACTGGATGGGCGTCTCGGGCTACGACAACGCCCAGTGGGTCAAGAAGTTCGCCGCCGAGGCGCGCCCGGGGCCCTACCTTCGCGTCCTCGAGGAGGGGCAGCTGCAGGCCGGTGACGAGATCGTCGTCGTCCACCGCCCCGACCACGGAATCACCGTCTCGACCCTCTTCAAGGCGCTCAGCACCGACCGCAGCCTGCTCCCGAGCCTCGTCGGCATCGACGGGCTCGGGGACAAGCCGCGCGGCGCAGCGGAGCGGTACGTCGCGGCCCAGTCCTAAGGGCCGCAGGGCCCTTCGTCGCAACCCATCAGGTAGAGACCATCGGGGGAGCGGCCCTGGACCTCGAGCTTGTTCAGCTGGTCCGTGGTGAGCGTCCCGGTCGGGATCAGCGCGACCGCCACGTTGTCCTTGGTGATGGTTGCGTCGAACCGCCGCTCGCCGACCCAGAACCAGGCGGACTCCACCGTCTCGTTGCCGAGCGATCGGGTCACCCGGACTCCTTCGGCGGTCTCGGTCCACTCGGTGGTCGGCGGTTCGGGCGCCTCGCCATGAACCAGATCGCCGTCGGCGTCGTAGGCACGGAAGTCCGCTGACTCGACGTCGACGTCGTGGTCGACCCACGCGACCGCCACGCCGTTGACGATAGTGGCCGGGATCTCCTCCCCGCTCGAGGTGAAGACCACCTTGGCGACGTCCATCGTCGCCGGCAGGGGAAGCATGAACTCCGTACCCGCGCTGGTGCCGCTACGGGAGAAGTCCTCCCACGGTCCCGTCTCGGCGAAGGCGCCCCAGACCTGGGGCAGGCCGAAGGCCCCCGCGAGGTCGGGGCCGCTGTCGGCGCTCCGGCTGGCGTCGTGCACCGTCGAGCAGGTCACCTCGTAGTCGCGGCCGTCGAAGATCGCCATGGCCGTCGAGCCACGCTTCTCGGCGAGGAACGGCCATGTGCCTGCGGGGATCTCCTCGACCTCGTCGGGGTTGATGGCGTTGTCTGCGTCGGGTGCGGTCTCGTACATGGACTCGACATCGGCCCAGGCGGTCATCAGGCACCGATCGCTCAGC
>JALZDD010000507.1 GCA_030862715.1 Actinomycetota bacterium
GAGCCGAGGACGAAGTCGATGCGCAGGCCGCGGTTGCGCTCGAAGCGCTGCCGGTAGTAGTCGAAGTAGGTGTAGGCCTCCGGACCGGGCACGAAGGGGCGTACGACGTCCTTGAAGTCCTTCTCGATGGCGAAGAAGGCGTCGCGCTCGGCAGGGGTGAGGTGGGTCTTGCCGACGAACTGCTTGGGGTCGAAGCAGTCCTCGTCGAAGGGGCAGACATTCCAGTCGCCGACCATGGCCGAGGGTCCCTCGTGCCAGGCCTGCGAGGCCTTCTGCAGGGCCGCGAGCCACTCCAGCTTGTAGGCGTAGTGGGGGTCGTCCGGCTTGCGGCCGTTGGGGACGTAGACCGAGGTCACGCGGACGTCGCCACAGGTCGCGGTGAGCGCCCGGGCCTCGGCGACGTCCTTGAACGACGGCATCCCCTCGAACCCGACCTGGATGTCGGTCAACCCGACCCGGGAGATCAGCGCGACGCCGTTCCACTGGTCATAGCCGACCGAGGCGACCTCGTAGCCACGGGCCTCCAGGCCCATCGTCGGGATCTGGTCGGGCTTGGCCTTGGTCTCCTGCAGGGCGAGCACGTCGATCGAGTGTCGCTCGACGAAGGCCTCGACGCGGTCGATGCGGGAGCGGATGGAGTTGATGTTCCAGGTGGCGATACGCACGCCCGTCAGACTATCCAGAAGACGTATTGGACTACCGTTTGAGGCGTGGGCAGCGCGACGATCGAGATGCACGGGGTCCGTCGTCTCTATGAGCAGGCCGATCTCGCCGAGCTGATCGCCCTCGACGACATCGACCTGACCATCGAACCCGGCACGTTCGTGAGCATCATCGGGCCCTCAGGGTGCGGCAAGTCGACGCTGTTGCGGCTGATCAGCGGGCAGGAGTCGGCCGACGCGGGGAAGATCACCGTGTGCGGTCTCACCCCGAAGGAGGCGGCCGAGGCCAAGGCCTTCGGGTTCGTGCCGCAGTCTCCCGCGCTGCTGCCCTGGCTGAGCGTGCTCGGCAACGTGACCCTGCCCCACAAGGTGAATCGCCGCAGCGACCGCGGCCGTCCCGACCTCGAGGCGATGCTGCGCGAGGTCGGCCTGGGGGAGTCGCTCCACAAGCTCCCCGCCGAGCTGTCGGGCGGCATGAAGCAGCGGACCGCGATCGTACGAGCCTTCGGGCTGCGCCCCGACGTACTCCTTCTCGACGAGCCCTTCGGTGCGCTCGACGAGTTCACCCGCGAGGCCCTGCAGGAGCAGCTGCTGGAGCTGTGGGAGCAGACCCGCGCGACGGTCGTCTTCGTGACCCACTCGATCTCCGAGGCGGTCAGGCTGTCCGACAAGGTCGTGGTGATGGCTCCGCGACCGGGCCGGATCACCGACGTCATCGACATCGACCTGCCTCGCCCCCGTCACCAGGAGCTTCTCACCTCGCCGGAGTTCCACGCCTACGAGCTCGCCCTCCGGGGCAGCCTGCGAGACGCCTTCAGCCACGGAGAGGTCGTCTCGTGACCCTGGACTCAGATACGCAGCCGGCCCCTCGGCAGCGGCCCCATCTGGTCGTCCCGACCCCCGACCAGCTCGCGGCGCGCCGCCTGCGCCGCCGCACCCGGCTGCTCCGCCCGGGCTACTGGCTCCCGTTCGTCCTCCTCGTCGTGGTGCTCGGGTTCGCCTGGGAGCTGGGCGCGCGGCGGATGCCCTACCTGTTCGCGCCGCTCCGCGACATCGCGAGCGTGCTGTCCGAGGACCCGGGCTACTTCCTGAGCAACACCCTGGTCACGCTCAGCGAGGCGCTGGTGGGGCTCGGGATCGGGTTCGTCGCCGCGTTCGCGCTTGCCGTCGTGGTGAGCGAGGTCGCGGTGGTGCGGCGTGCGGTGATGCCGGTGGCCGTGGTGCTCTCGGTGACGCCGCTGGTGGCGATCGCGCCGCTGCTCGTGGTCGCGCTCGGGTTCGGGATGGGGCCGAAGGTCGTCCTGACCGCGCTGGTCTGCTTCTTCCCGATCCTGATCAACGTGGCGACCGGGCTGCGGGCGGTGCCGGCGCCGGTGCTGCAGGTCTACCGCACGGTGGCCGCGAGCCGGCTGGAGGTGCTGCGCCACCTGCGGGTGCCGGCCTCGCTGCCGTACGTCTTCGCGTCATTGCGGATCGTCTTCCCGCTGTCGCTGATCGGTGCCGTCGTGGCCGAGCTCTCCGCCGCGGGGTCGGCCGACGGCCTCGGCAGCGTGATACAGGTGGCCAGCTCACAGAACAGACTGGCTACGGTGTGGGCAGCGATCTTCGTCCTCGCGGCGCTCGGGTCGTTGCTGTTCTGGCTCGTGACGCTCGCCGAGCGTCGAGTGCTCCACTGGCACGAGTCCTGATCCTTGCGTTGAAGGAGCCCTTCATGTCTCGCGTACGTCCGATCGCCGCTGCCCTCACGTCGGCGGTCGTCCTGCTCGGTGCGCTGACCGCCTGCGGGCCCTCACAGAACTCCGCCGGTGAGCAGGGGAGCGCGGTCTCGGCCGAGCGCTGCGCGCAGAACGAGAAGGCCGGCAAGATCACCTACATGTCGGGCTACTACTGGCAGGCGTCGGCCTCGATCATGGAGGCCATCGCCGCAGATCAGCTCGGCTATTTCAACGACCTCTGCCTCGACGTCGAGCTCCAGCCGGGCTCGGGCGACGTCTCCCAGAACGCCAAGCTGATCGCCGCCGGGAAGGTGCAGGTCGGGCCGCTCTCCGAGCAGGACATCATGACCTCCAACGCGAGCGGCCTGAAGGTGCTCGGCGTCTCGTCCTACTCCAACGCGGGTCTCGACGTGCTGATGACCGGCACCTCGATCACCGACCTGAAGCAGCTCGAGGGCAAGACGCTCGGCCACAAGGGCTGGGTGCCGGTCGGCGTGCAGGCGATGCTAGCCGAGGCCGGCGTCGACATGGCGAAGGTGAAGCAGGTCAAGGTCGGCTACGACCCCGGAGTGCTGCCGCGCGGCCAGGTCGACGCGCTGGTCGGGTTCGTCTCCAACGAGCCCAACCAGCTGAAGGAGGCCGGCGAGAAGGTCACGGTCTGGGAGCCGACCGACTTCGACGTGCCCGGTTCCCTCGGTGCCTACTCCGTCAATCCCGCCTGGGCCGAGAAGCACCCCACCGCTGTCGAGGACTTCCTGAGGGCCGTCTTCAGGGCCTACACCTACTGCGCCGCCGCCGACCACGTCGAGGAGTGCATCGGCTACCAGCACGACCTCGCCGGCGCCGAGTCCGACGAGAAGCACGAGACGGCCATCTGGCGCACCGAGGTGGAGGTCGCCGCCGACAACCCGCTCCCGGGCAGGTTCGGCTCGGTCGACCCCGACAACGTCGCGGCGCTGGCCGGGGTCGTGACGGCGTACGCAGGTCAGAAGGTCATGCCAGAGCAGGCCGCCTCCTGGTTCGACTCCTCCTTCGCCGAGGCCGTCGTCGACGACAACGACAAGGTGATCTGGCCCGCTCCGTGACGCTCTCGGTGACAAACGCAGGAATTCGCCTCGAAACTTTTGCCTGTTCAACGGTAATTTCACCGCAGTTTCTATAGTCCATCCCTAGTCGCAACGCTTGAATCTCCTGTGGCCGCCGGCGTCAATCGCCGGCGGTCGTTCACGAATCCAGGAGGAAGAGCTATGCGAGTTCGTATTCCCATGATGATCGCCGCGGCTGCGGGTGCCGCGGCGCTGACTGCGTCGATGGTTCCCGCATTCGCCGAGGAGGCCCCGAGCTACCAGGAGTTCGAGGCGTCCACGTACGTCGACGTCGACGGTCAGTACATCGTCAACGGCGACGAGGTCGTGTCCAACCAGGGCGACCTGCACAAGTTCTACGAGTCGATGGTCTCGACGCCGAAGCACGTCCCGAAGGACGGCCTCATCGTCAACACCGTCAGCGGCCGGGACGACAAGTGGTCGGCCTCCCAGGCGCTCAACCTGACCTACTGTGTCTCGGACAGGTTCGGCACCAACAAGGCCGGCATCGTCACCGCGATGGAGCAGGGCGCCGGCCTGTGGGAGGCGGCGAGCTCGGCGGTCGAGTTCACCTACGTCCCCGCCCAGGACGGCTCGTGCAACACCCGCAACTCCAACGTGCTCTTCTCCGTCGAGCCGGTCAGCACCTCGCAGTACATCGCGCGGGCGTTCTTCCCCTCGACCTCGAAGCGCTCGCGCAACGTGCTCATCGACGACTCGATCTTCTCGTCGGGCAACTGGGAGCCGGGTGACATCCTCGCGCACGAGCTCGGTCACGCCCTCGGGTTCCGCCACGAGCACACCCGCCCGGAGGCGGCGACCTGCTTCGAGGACAACAACTGGCGTGCGCTGACCCCGTACGACTCCTCCTCGATCATGCACTACCCGCAGTGCAACGGTGGCTCGGAGGACCTGGAGTTCCAGGCCTCCGACGCGGCCGGGATCCGGGCGCTGTACGGCTCCTGATCCACGTACGCAAGGGCGGTCCTCCCGGTTTCGGGAGGGCCGCCTTCGCGTTTCCGGTTCGGCTCGGGTCAGTAGGACAGGCCGTGGCCGAGCGGGAAGAGATCCGGGATCTCGACCGGGAGCTTGCCGCTCGGGTTGACCTCGCCATGGAGCACCCGCACCAGCGACTCGAGCTGGTGGGAGGTGTAGCCGTAGGTGTCGAGCACCGTCGCGGCCTCGGGGAAGGAGGTGACGTCGTAGGGGTTGCGCATCGCGGTCACGATCACCGGGACGTCGGTGGCGAGCAGCGCCTTGACCAGCTTGGTCTGGGCCACGGACGCCGGGGTCGGCTGGCCGGTCGCGGGGTTGATCTGCCAGGCGTTGTTCGTCGGCACGACCACCAGATCCTTGCCCGCGGCGGCCTCGACGGCGGCGTTGATCTGAGCGTCGGTCGGAGTGGTGCCCGACTGCAGCACCTGGGTCGTCGCTCCGCGCTTCTGGAGCCCGGCCGCGATGCCCGCCGTCGTGTCCACGCCCCAGCCCGCGACCAGGACGTTCTTCGCCCCGGGCGCCAGCGGCAGCAGGTCGTCGTCGTTCTTCACCAACGTGGTGGTGCGGTCGGAGATCGCCTGCGCGTCGGCCTTGTGCACCGGGTTGCTGAAGACCGCCGGAGCGGCCGCCACGTCGACGTACGGACTCTCGAAGATCTTGTTCTCGAGCTTGTGCTCGAGGATCCGGTAGACCGACTCGTCGAGCCGTTTGCGGGAGATGGTGCCGTCCTTGACGGCGTCGAGGACCGCGGCGTACGCCGTGTCCATCTGCGGCGGGATGAGCAGCTGGTCGGCGCCGGCGAGGAACGCCTCGACCGGGGCGACATCGGGCGGGTACGTCGCGCTCGCGCCCTGCATGTCGAGGGCGTCGGTCACGATCAGGCCGTCGAAGCCCATCTCCTCGCGGAGCAGGCCGGTGAGGATCGGCTCGGACATGGTGGCCGGCTCGCCGCTCGGGTCGATCGCGGGCACGGTCACGTGGGCCGTCATGATCGCGTCGATCCCGGCGTCGATCGCGGCCTTGAACGGCGGCAGGTCGATCGCCTCGAGCTCCTCGCGGCTGTGGGTCACCTCGGGCAGGCCGTAGTGGCTGTCGGTGCCGGTGTCTCCGTGGCCCGGGAAGTGCTTGGCGATCGAGGAGAGCTCACCGTCGTCGAACCCGCCGACCTCGGCCTCGACGATGTCGGAGACCGCGGCCGAGTCGGCCCCGGCCGAGCGGATCCCGATCACCGGGTTGTTGGGGTTGAGGTTGACGTCGGCGACGGGCGCGTAGTCCTGGGTGACCCCGACGGCGGCCAGTTCGGTGCCGATCACCTCGGCAGAGCGGGCTGCGTCCTCGGTCGAGCCGCCGGCGCCCAGCGCCATCTGGCCGGGCATCTGGGTCGCGCCGCTGGCCGGACCGAAGCGGGCCACGAGCGCGCCGCCCTCTTGGTCGACCGCGATGTTGAGCGGGATCTTGGGCCGCTGCTGCAGTGCGGCACGCTGGAGACCGTTGGAGAGCGTCGCCACCTGGGCCGCGTCACCGATGTTGTCGGGGCCGCGGGTGGTGAAGTAGATGACCCCGCCGGGCTGGTACTTCGCGATCGCCTGCGCCGGGGTGTCCACCCCGTAGAGCCGCTGGTTGCCGGCCTTCGCCGTGTCGCTGACGTTGTTGGCGTCGCGTCCGTAGACCTCGATCACGAAGAGCTGGCCGACCTTCTGCTGCAGCGACATGTGTCGCATCAGCGAGACGATCTGGCCGTGCTGCGCCGGAGTCTTGGCGGCGGTCGTCGTGGGCGGATCAGGCTCTGCGGCGTGCGTTGCTGCGTACGGCGTCGCGACCGCCACCGCGGCCGCGAGTCCCACAGCCGCCAACCTTCCGAGTCTGGTCAGTGTCGTTCTGCTCATGACAACCTCCCCATCTGCACCGCTGGTGTGCGGCACGGCGATTCACTTTAGGGGCTACCAACCAGTCACGGAAGATAATTCCCGAGACCGCACATCTGGGCCCGCCGAATCTGCACTTGTGGAGGACGAAAATCGACTTTCGTCGCCCACAACTACAGATTCGCCTGCCGTTGCTGCCGATTCGGCGGACGAGTTTTGCCGGATCGGTGGACAGAACGGTCTCGCAGGGCCAGGGTGATCCTTCGTGCGCATCGTTGTCGGAGCCGCAGCGGCGGCCACTCTCGCTCTCACCACCCTCACGTTGGCGCCGACGGCGCAGGCTGGGGGTGCGTACGACTGGACGTCTGTGAACGTCGATACGACGCAGGGATTCCGGGCGCTCGACGCTGTCGACGCGGAGACCGCGTGGGTCGGCGGCGATGGCGGGGGAGTGTTCCGTACGACCGATGGTGGCCGGACCTGGGACGAGGTCTCGCCGCCGGGAGCCGACGACCTGCTCTTCCGCGATGTCGAGGCACGCTCGGCCAGCGAGGCGGTGGTGCTCTCCATCGGCGAGGGCGAGGCGAGCCGGATCTACAAGACCGTCGATGGTGGAGCGACCTGGACCGAGACGTTCCGGTCCGCGGAGCCGACCGCCTTCTACAACTGCGTCGACTTCTGGCCCGGCGGCAAGCGCGGGATAGCGATGAGCGACCCGGTCGACGGCGAGTGGCGCATCATCACGACCGCAGACGGCGGAAACACCTGGACGATCGCGGATACGCGCGGCTTGGAGGCGCCCGGCGAGTTCGGCTACTCGGCCAGCGGCACCTGCCTCGTCACCGCGGGGGCGCGCGACGCGTGGATCGGCGGTGGCGGTGCCGCCGCGAAGATCTACACCACCCACGACGGTGGTCGCTCTTGGTCTTCCGCCGACTCCACGATCGCGACCGGCGAGGCCGCCGGCGTCTTCGGACTCGGCTTCCGCAACCCTCGCCAGGGGATCGCGGTCGGTGGCGACTTCGGCCTCGAGGACGACGGTGTGGACCGCGCCGCCTACTCGTCCGACGGTGGTCGCACCTGGACCAACTCCGACTCCGACCTGGGCGGATACCGCGAGGCGGTCGCCTGGATCGGCGGCCGCACCGCGATCGCCGTCGGCCCCAACGGCAGCGACATCAGCCACGACAACGGCCGCTCCTGGAAGCCGTTCGGCGCCACCCAGACCCGCTTCCACACCGTCGACTGCGCCAAGGGCACCTGCTGGGCCGCCGGTGCGGGCGGACGGGTCGGGGTGCTCGCCCGCTGAGCTCAGATCTTGAGCCCGATCGTCATCGGTCCGCTCGAGGCCATCTCGTGATCGCCGCGCTCGATGCAGAACTCGTTGCCCTCGGGGTCGCGGAGCGCGACGAAGCCGGTGCCGTCCTCCTTGCGGTGGTCGCCGAAGACGGTGGCGCCGAGCGAGAGCGCGCGCTCGACGAGCTCGTCGCGAGTGGCGTCCTCCGGCTTGATGTCGATGTGGACCCGGTTCTTCGCCGACTTCGCCTCGGGCACCGGGACGAAGAGGAACATCAGCTCCTTCGACGGGAAGCTGCGGGCGACGATCACCTCAGGGTCCTCGTCATAGAAGAGGTTCCAGCCGGTGACCGCCGACCAGAACTCCCCGAGCTTGCGGGGGTCGGCACAGTCGAAGGTGAGGTGGCGGATCTGGATAGTCATGACCGGATCATCCACCGAAGCCGGTTCGAAGTGGAACGGGTTATTCGACGAACTCCGAGACCGTACGCGGCGTCGCCGCCGCCGTGAGGGCGACGGCCGTCTCGAGCGGCACGTCCGGGACGTCGACGTGCTCATGACCGGCCGCGGTCATCGCGGTGACCTGGGCCAGGCCGATGCGGCGGTCGAAGAACGTCTGCTTGACCCGCCAGCCGATGATTCCGTCGGTCTGCAGGGCGGTGCGCACGGCGGTGTAGGAGCCCGAGCGGACCACCAGGTAGCGGTCGGTGAGCGCGTGGCCGAGGTGGCGGTGGCGCAGCTCGGCGCCGAGCAGCCCGAGGACGAGGGCGAGCACCATCATGACGACCGGGATCCACCAGATCCAGGTGTCGCCGAAGACGCCGATCAGCACGGTCGGGACGAGCGCGACGAGAGTCCACGCGACGGTGGCGACGGCCGCCCGGAACCAGTAGCGCCGGCGCGGCCGCGGCCCGTGGCCGGTGAGCGCCGCCGAGAACGCGTCCTCGCCGAGGATGTCGGTGCCGACCTCGGAGACGACCTG
>JALZDD010000514.1 GCA_030862715.1 Actinomycetota bacterium
TCGTCCATTCCTTCACCCCGGACCGGACGGCGGTGAAGGTGCAGGTCCCGTCCTTGCGGGAGACGCCGACGAGGAGGTCGCCGACCTGTGCCGCGGCGTGCTCGTCCATGACGCCGACCGGTGAGCCCCACCGCTTGCCGTCCCGCACCTGGTAGGCCGAGTGGGTCTTGGGGTCGATGTCGACCGGGACCGTCGGGACCCGTTGAACGATCTGGTCGTCGTCGAAGGTGCTGGTGCCGATGACCGCCGGGGAGCCGAGATCCAGCGCCCGTCGAGGAGTGCGGGAGGTCATCGTGCCCGTGGAGTCGAAGTGGACGAGGACGCACTTGTCGCTCTCGGAACACCGGATGGCGTCGAGCTGGCCGTCGGAGCTGATGGCGATCGGCATGTGGAGGTCATCCAGCTCCTTCGCCCACACCTGGTTGCCGTCCCGGTCATACATCGCGATCCGGGCGATGCCTAGGACGGCCACGTCGCCGCCGTCGCCGACGCGAGCCCAGTTCCCGTCCAGACGGTCCTCGGCGATCATCTTCCCGCTAGCCAAAGCGCGAATCGTGAGCACATCGTCTTGGTAGGTGTAGATCCGGTCACGCACAACGACGGTCTCATCGACGCCGCCGCCGACTTCGGCGTGCCAGACGACGTCACCGGCAACCAAGTCGTGGGCTCGCTAGTGGCCGATCCCGACGAGCAGCGCCCCGACGCCGACCAGCACGCCAACAGCGATGAGCGCCTTCTTGGCGCCGGGCGAGACTGCCATGTTTCCTCCGAGATCCCGAGATCGACAACCGCAGCCTAGCCTCGCCCAGAACGGTCAGTGACCGCCGACGAGCGGAGCGACCGCGCGGGCGACCAGCGAGCCCTTGCCGGTGGCGGTCTCCTCGGCGTCGGCCATGGTCATCGCGCGCAGGCCGGCGTTGACGCCGAGCCAGCGCAGCGGCTCCGGCTCCCAGCGTGGTGAGACGTGGCCGACCCAGGGGAGGGCGGTGAGATCGGACTCGGTGCCGAGGACGAGGCCGCGCAGCGTACGGCCGGCGAGGTTGGTGGTCGCGACGCCGTCGCCGACGTAGCCGCCGGCGTGCGCGAGCCCGCTGGCGGGGTCGTAGCCGACCGAGGCGTGCCAGTCGCGGGGGATGCCGAGCACACCGCCCCATCGATGGGTGACCCTGTGGCCGCGTACGGCCGGGAACATCTCGATCAGGGTCGCCAGCAACCGACGGTGGGTGCGCAGGTCGGAGGCATCCGCGTGGCTGATCTTCGACCCGAAGGAGTACGGCGCGCCGCGCCCACCGAAGACCAGCCGGTCGTCGGCGGTGCGCTGCCCGTAGATCAGCAGGTGCCGGCCGTCGGAGAACGTCTCGCGCTCCTCCAGGCCGATGCTCGACCAGACCAGGTCGGAGAGGGGTTCGGTGGCGATGATCAGGGAGCGCACCGGGATGACCTCGCGCTCGAGACCGGCCAGCGTCGGGGTGTAGCCCTCGGTGGCGCGTACGACGACGTCAGCGGTGACCACGTCGCTCCCCGTCCGCACCTGGTGCGGCCCTATCGACGTGACCCGCGTCTGCTCATAGATCGTGACGCCGCGGGCCTCGACGGCGCGGGCCAGGCCGCGGACGAGCTTGGCGGGATGGAGCGCTGCGCAGTCGGGGGTGTAGGTCCCGCCGAGGGTGCTGGTCGCGGCGAGCCGCTTCTCGGCAGCGGCCTGGTCCAGCAGGGAGATCTCGGCCTCGCCGAGCCCCCAGGAGCGGGCGTGCTGGACCTCGTCGCGGGCGCGCTCGAGCTGGGCGGGCGTACGGGCCACGACGACCGTGCCGCCCTTGGCGATGTCAGCATCGATGCCCTCGGCCTCGGCGACCCGGATCACCTCGTCGACGGTCGCCCGCATCGCCCGGTCCTGGGCGAGCGCGGCCTCCCGGCTCGAGCCCGCGGCCACCTTGTCGAGCGAAGCGGGGAAGAGGGCCGAGCACCAACCGCCGTTGCGGCCCGAGGCCCCGAACCCGGCGACCTCGGCCTCGAGGATCGCGATCTTCAGCTCGGGCCTCGCCTCGGCCAGGTAGTAGGCCGTCCAGAGCCCGGTGTAGCCCGCGCCGACGATCGCGACATCGACCTCGACGTCGCCCATCAGCGCCGGGCGCGGCTCCCAGGAGTCGCCCGCGGTCTCGTGCCACAAGCTGATCTCGGGGTAGCCGCTCACCTGACGCCCCAGGCGTAGGTCTGCTTGTGCAGGTGGAGGTACATGAACGTCTCCGTGCTCACCACGCCCTCGATGGCGCGGATCTTGCTGGAGACGAGGTTGAGGAGGGCCTCGTCGCTCTCGGCGACGACCTCTACGAGCAGGTCGTAGGAGCCGGCGGTGATGACGATGTAGTCGACCTCGTCGAGCTTGCCGAGCTCGTCGGCGATCCCCTCGATCGGCCCGGAGGTGCGTACGCCGATCATGGCCTGCCGCGCGAAGCCGAGCTCGAGGGGGTCGGTGACCGCGACGACCTGCATGACGCCGCTGTCGACGAGGCGCTGCACGCGCTGCCGCACGGCGGCCTCGCTCAGGCCGACCTCCTTGCCGATCGCGGCATAGCTGCGCCGGCCGTCCTGCTGGAGCTGCTCGATGATCAGCTTGTTGACCTCGTCGAGGTGAGCGCCCCCGTTGCGCTTGCGAGTGGTCATGGCACCCAGTCAACCTGTTCGCCGTGGCCAGATGCAACGAAATCCGTCGTGTGTAACGAACAATTTCCATGATTCCGTACGTAGTGTGTGGCTGACGGCCCATGAAGTTGTCATAGTGGGCGTCGTGAACCATGTCGCGCTGACCGATGCGAAGCCCGCCGTCTACTGGCTGGACGACCCTGCGAAGCCCGCGCCGCTGCCGCCTCTGCTCGGGGTGGAGTCGGCGGATCTGGTGGTCGTCGGAGGCGGCTACTCGGGGCTGTGGACGGCACTGCTGGCCCGCATGCGGTTTCCGTCGTGGTCGGTGGTGCTGCTGGAGGCCGGCCAGTGCGGGGACCAGGCGTCGGGCCGCAACGGCGGCTTCGCCGAGGCGTCCTTGACCCACGGCTTCTGGAACGGTCTGGAGCGCTGGCCCGACGAGCTCGCGACGCTGGACCGGCTCGGCCAGGAGAACCTCAACGAGATGGCCGCGACCATCGAGGAGCACGGCATCGACTGCGACTGGCAGCTCACCGGCGCGCTCAACGTCGCCACCCGTCCGCACGAGGTCGACGACCTCGCCGAGTGGTCGACCGCGCTGACCGAGCACGGCATCAAGCACCGGCTGCT
>JALZDD010000542.1 GCA_030862715.1 Actinomycetota bacterium
TGCCCAACTTCTCGGTCGGCGCGGTGCTGATGATGCGGTTCGCCGAGCTCGCCGCCGCCCACTTCCCGTCCGTGGAGATCGTCGAGACCCACCACGAGCGGAAGGCCGACGCTCCTTCGGGTACGGCACGCAGGACTGCCGAGCTCGTCGCTGCGGCGCGCCGGGAGGCCGGGGTGGACCCCGCGCCCGACGCGACCACCTCGGCCCTCGACGGGGCCCGTGGGGCCGCTGTGGAGGGCATCCCCGTGCACTCTCTGCGGATGTCCGGATCGGTCGCCCACCAGGAGGTCATCCTCGGCGGTGTCGGCGAGCTCCTGACCATCCGCCACGACTCGCTCTCGCACGCCTCCTTCGCCCACGGCGTACTCGCGGCGATCCGCGGGATCGGCTCGCGGCCCGGGCTCACGGTCGGGCTGGAGGAAGTCCTCGGGCTGGTCTGAGGCCGCGGGAGTCAGCCCGGGCAGAGGTCGCCGCGTCGGAGCCGCTTGTCCTTCGGTGGCTCGGCGGGATCGCCGGGATCGGCGAGCAGGCTGCGGTAGTCGTCGTGCCGCAGCGGCCCGTCGGCGAGCTCACCCGATGATCGCGGGACCTGCAGCGGCCCGGCGTCGTACTCCATCTCCACCTGGTCCACGCCGGGGATCGAGGTCAGCGACAGCACAGTCTGCGCCGTCGCGAGCACGACCCGGTTGGTGGCGATCGCGTCGTCGGTCGAGATGCGCAGGTGGGCGGTGCGGTCGGTGATCGCGACGAGCTTCAGCCATCTGTCGGGCGGCAGGGCGGTGCCGAGGCCGGAGCCCAGGTCGCGCGCCGAGGGCCCGTCGCCGAGCTGGCCGAGGATGTTCCTGGCGACCCCGGCGAGGGTCTTCGCGCAGAAGCTCCCCGCGGGCCGGCCGACGAGCCGATCCTCGGCATCGACCCAGTAGAGCCGCGGTCCGGCGACAGCACTCGCGGCGCCCGAGGGGACCTCGTCCACGTCCTCGAGCAGGTGGTACGGCACCTCTGCCGGGTCGACGGTGCGTACCTGGTCGTCGTCGGGGACTCCGCACGAAGCCACCGCGAGCAGGAGGAGGCCGGCGGCGCCGGCGGCCCAGGACGTTCGCACCGCCCTCATGTCGCCTCTTGACCCGAGCCGGTCCTGGCTGTGGGCGCCAGCGGGAAGGAGAGCACGAAGTCGGCGCCGCCGGAGTCGGCCTCGCGACACCAGACCGAGCCGTCGTGGAGCTGCGCGGTCTGCTCGACGATGCTCAGCCCCAGTCCGCTCCCGGTGGTCGCGCCGCGGGCGCCCATCCGGGCGAACCTGTCGAAGATGCGCTCTCGTTCGGCTGCGGGGACCCCGGGGCCGGAGTCGGCGACATGGATCTCGGCGTAGCCGCGTCGTGCGATCGCGCGCACCGCGGTCAGGCCGCCGCCGTGGGTCTCGGCGTTGCGCACCAAGTTGGCCAGCGCCCGGTGGACCTGGAGCCGGTCGGCGTAGATCGCGAGGTCCGCGTGGACATCGACGGTGGCCCTGCCGCCGATCTCGGCGTCGGCGAGGGTCGCGGCGACCAGGTCCGCGACGCTCAGCACCTCCCACTCCGACTCGCGTACGCCGGCATCGAGCCGTCCCAGCGTGATCAGGTCCTCCAGCGCACCGCGGAACCGGTCCAGCTCACCGGCCATCAGCCCGACAGCGGTCGCCGAGCTCGGCGAGAGCGTGGGGTCGCCCTGCAGGACACCGAGGCTGGTGGTGAGGGTGGCGACCGGCGTACGGAGCTCGTGGCTGACGTCGGCCGCGAAGCGGGCGTCATGGTCGAGGCGCTCGACGACGGTGTCGACCATCGTGTTGAACGACCCGGTGAGGGTGGCCAGGTCGGGGTCGTCGGTCGCCTCGACCCGGGTGTCGAGCTCTCCGGCGGAGATCCGTGCGGCGGCGAGCGCGACCTGCCGCAGCGGCCGCAGCACCCGTCGGGCGGCGTACCAGCCCAGGAGTCCGCCGGCGAGGGTCGTGATGGCCGCGGAGATCGCGAGCGCGTAGCCCATCGTGTCGAGGGTCTCGCTGAGCTCCTTGGCGTGGGTGACCTCGTAGTAGTCGGCGTCCACGCCTTCGAGTGGGACGCCGACCACGATGTTGGGTCGGTCGCCGGTATCGGTCCAGGACAGCGCCACGTCTCCGGCCTCGACGCTGGTCGCGACGTTGCTGGTGGCGTCGTGGACCTGCGTCGTGAGATCGGACGAGTACCACTGGCCGTCCTGGTGGACGAACACCGTGGTGCGCCTCGGCGGGGCGATCTCGGAGAGGACCTCGGCGACGTTCACGCCGTTCGTGCGCAGCCGCTCCTTGACCAAGGCAGCGTCGATGTAGGCCTGCTGCAGCGCGTTCCGCTCGCGCTGGACGATCAGGTAGTGACGCGCCGAGAAGTAGGTGCTGAAGGCGAGGATCAGGCTGATCAACAGCGCGCCGGCGGCGAACGCCGCCACGACGTTGGTGCGCAGCCCGCGCCGGGGCGGCCACCGGATCATCGCGGATCCAGCCGGTAGCCCAGCCCGCGGACCGTCGAGATGACGCCGCCGGCCGCCGGGTCGTTGTCGACCTTGTTGCGCAACCGGCTGACGTGCACGTCGACGACCCGGACGTCGCCGTGGTGACCTTCGGGCCACATCTGGCTGACCAGGTTCTCGCGGGTCATCACCCGGCCGGGGCTGGCCGTCAGCGCCAGCAGGAGCTTGAACTCCGTGCTGGTGAGGTGCAGGTCATCGGCGCCGCGGCGCAGGGTGGCGGCCGCCGGGTCGAAGACCAGCGGTCCGTCGGTCGAGTCGAGCACGATGCCTCCGATCGGCGTGTAGCCGCCCGAGGAGGACACGAGCGGGTAGTCCGGGCGCCGCAGCGCGGCCTTGATCCGGGCCCTGACCTCGGCGACGTCGAACGGCTTGCGTACGTAGTCGTCTGCTCCCGCCTCCAGCGCCGCGACCACGTCCTTGGACCCGTCGCGAGCGCTGATCACGATGATCGGAGCCGTCGTTCGCGGGCGAACGCTGCGGATGAAGGTGAATCCGTCGATGCCGCCGAGCATCAGGTCGACGAGCATCACGTCGAACGGCTCGACGGCGTCCAGGTCGAGGGCGATCTCGGCATCGTCGGCCTCACCGACCGCGTATCCCTCCTGCTCGAGGAAGAGCCGGAGCGAGGTACGCAGCCCGTAGTCGTCCTCCAGGATGAGCACTCGCTTGGCTGCCTCTTGCACGTCTCGCATCGTCTCACCCGAGCGGTCAGGAGGCCGACCCGCGGCAGCCTGCCCGCCGGAAGTGACACGAAACTGACACGAAACTGCGAAGGGCCCTCCATATGCCGTCGGCAGTGTGGACGGCATGAGCGAGGCGGACTTCTACCCGGTCGACGAGACCGTCGTGGTCCCGTTCTCGGATGCCACCTGCCTGCGGGCGATCCACATCCTGCGCTGGCGGCTGGCGGAGATGCTCGCGGGCGGCCCGGAGGCGGTCGTGGTCGACCTGGCAGGTCTGACCGGGTTCTCCTCGACGACCGTCGCGGCACTGCTGTGGGCCAAGCGGCGCTGCGGGACGCGGGGCGTACCCGTTCGTCTCCTCAACGCCGATCCGACGCTCGCCGGCCAGCTCCGCCGAGCCGGTCTCGACACGATCTGGGACGTCCAGACGGCTCCGGCCACCCCAACCTCCACCCGAAAGGTCACTTGATGAGCAACCACGTCCACGAGACGGACCGCGAGGATGCGGCCGGCCTGCTGACGCCTGACCAGGCGATGAGCCAGGTACGAGCGTGGACCGACTCACGTGTGGTCGGTGACCGCGCCGCCAACCGGCTCGAGGTGCTCGCCGCCTTCGGCATCCACGTGGCCGTCTCCAACCTGCCCGGCGAGATCTGGGTCAAGCTGGCGTGGCGTACGCCGACCCGGGTCGAGCTCTCCACGGTCTGGACCCTCACCTCGATGCCCGCGGCGGCACCCGAGCCCTACATCGCCGAGAAGCTCACCGATCTGGCCAGCGGCTGGAGCTTCCAGAACCGCGCCGGTGGCGCCAGCCTGATCTGCGAGGTCGAGGACCCTCCGGGGGCCGACGAGACTCAGCGGTAGTCGTCGGGGAGCTGCGTGCCGATCTTGACCTGCGGCTTGGGCAGGCGCAGGGGGCGGATCTGGATCGAGCGCATGATCGCGTAGTAGGTGGTGCCCTTGAGGTCGTTGTCG
>JALZDD010000573.1 GCA_030862715.1 Actinomycetota bacterium
GTCGACCAGGCCGACGCGATCCTGCTCGTCACACGCGATGCTGACCTCTCGACGCCCGAGAAGAAGCGCCTGTCGATCTTCATGGTGCCGACCGACGCACCCGGGTTGACCTACCAGAAGATCGACACGTCGATCGTGTCTCCGGACAAGCAGTTCAGCGTCTTCCTCGACGACGTTCGCGTCGGCCCCGAGGCGCTCGTCGGAGAGGCGGGCAACGGCCTGCGCCAGGTCTTCGCCGCTCTCAACCCCGAGCGGATCCTTGTCGGGGCGATCACCACGGGTGTGGGCCGCTACGCCGTGGAGAAGGCGGCGGACTACGCGAAGACCCGCGAGGTCTGGTCCGTCCCGATCGGGCAGCACCAGGGCGTCGCCCATCCGCTCGCGGCCGCGCACATCGACGTAGAGGTCGCCCGGCTGGCGACCCAGCACGCGGCGGCCTTGTACGACGAGGGCGACCCCGGCGTCGCGGAGGCCGCCAACATCGCCAAGTACGTCGGTGCGGAGGCCGCTCTCAAGGCGCTCGACCAGGCGATCCAGACCCACGGTGGCAACGGCCTTGCCCACGAATATGGGCTCTCCGAGCTCTGGTTCGTGACTCGCCTGATGCGGACCGCCCCGGTGAGTCGCGAGATGGTCCTCAACTTCGTCGCGCAGACCTCCCTCGGTCTGCCCCGGTCCTACTGAGTCAGGAGCAACACATCATGTCCCAGAGCTATGACACCATCGTCATCGGAGCCGGTGCGGGGGGTCTCTTCACGGCCGCCCGGCTGCAGCACCACGGTTATCGGACCCTCGTCGTGGAGCGCCTCGACAAGGTCGGTGGCCGCGCCTCCACGACCGACATCGACGGGTTCAAGGTCAACGACGGCGCCATCGTCATCGAGGTCGGGGGAATCACCGAACGGACATGCCGGGAGGTCGGCGCCCCGTTCGACATTCGCGAACCGAGCCCGCCGATCCTCTACCGGATCAAGGGGAAGGACGTCGACGTCACCGGCGGCGGGTGGGGCTTCCTGCTGGAGAAGCTGACCCGTCAGGGCGCCAAGATCGTCGGCGGGATCGGCGCCGCGCGCAAGGACGAGGGCCTGCCCGAGGAGGAGATGACGCTCCAGGAGTGGGTCTCGAAGTACACCAAGAACGAAGGTGTGCACGGCATCTTCCGCAACATGGCCGCGTCGGTCTTCGCGGTGGGCTCCGAGGACCTCCCGGCTCGGGTGTTCCTGACCTACTTCACGCGTAAGAGCGCCTTCAAGCGCTTCGGCTTCCATCCTGAAGGGACGATCGGTCTGTGGAATGGGTTGGCCGAGACCATCGAGCGTCTCGGTGGCGAGGTCCGGCTCGCCACCGAGGTCGAGCGGATCCAGCTGGACGGCGAGCGGGTGACGGGTGTCGTCCTCGCCGGCGGTGAGACCGTTAGTGCTCCTGTCGTCGTCAGCAATGTCGGTCCGGCGGCGACCGTGGCCATGCTGGGCGAGGACAACGTGCCGACCGACTTCCAGGAGGTCGTCAAGCGCAACGACCGGCCGACCGCGATGATCACCGTGAACTTCGCCAGCCAGGAGCGCCTGATCGAGGCTCCCGGCATGCTCAGCTTCGCCAACTCGCGCCGCCTTGCCTACATCGCGAACTTCACCGACACCTGTCCCGAGATGGCCCCTGACGGCTGGAACCTCTACGTCGGCACGGCGGTCCCGAAGCCGTCGGTCGGAGACTTCGACGAGGAGGGCGAGTACGCCCTTCTTCTGGAGGATCTGCGTGACACGATCCCTAGCTTCGATGACAGAGCGCGCATCCTCAGTCGGGTCACCACCAAGCGGGATTGGCCTCCGCAGCGCGCTGTCGCAGGCTTCGACATGACCCACGACACGCCGTTCGGCGGGCTGTGGAACGTGGGTGACGCCGTCAAGGAGTACGCGAACGGTGGCACGACTGCGTGTGCTGAGACCGCGGAGATCGTGGTCGGGAAGATCATCCGGGACTTCAACCCGGCTCGGTCTGTTTAGTTCAAGTTCAACGCTCCTGCAGAAAGGATGACACCCATGAAGTGCGTCGTCGACTATGACAAATGCACCGGCCTGGGGATCTGCGAGTCGCTCGCACCCGACTTCTTCGAGGTCAACGACGACGGTGACCTGGTCCTGCTCAAGGAGGACGTCACAGAGAGCGAGCTTCAGGCCGTCGAGGAGGCTGTCTCCGGTTGTCCGACCGAGGCACTCAGGATCGAGCGCTGACTGATGACCGACACAGGTCAGCCGCAGCGGCTCGTCGTCGTGGGTGCCTCGCTCGCGGGCCTACGCGCCGTCGAGGCAGCGCGGAAAGCGGGCTTTGAGGGGACGATCGTCCTCGTCGGAGCCGAGAAGCACCTGCCCTACGATCGACCGCCCCTCAGCAAGGCCTTTCTCGACGAGGCCGGAGACCACGGCCTCGCCCCTACTCCCTACTTCCGTACGGAGGAGGACATGCGCGAGCTGGGCGTCCAGTTGCGGCTCGGCGTCCGCGCGACGGGTCTCGACACCGACCGCCGGCTCATCCTCGCCGGTAGCGAGGAGATTCCGTACGACGCCCTGGTGATCGCCACGGGCGCGCGCCCGCGGATGCTGCCAGGCACCGAGGGTATGGCTGGGGTGCACGCGCTGCGCACCCTCGACGACTCCCTCGCGGTGCGCGACGCGCTCGAGGCCGGCGCCCGTACAGTCGTGATCGGAGCGGGGTTCATCGGATCCGAAGTCGCGTCTACGGCCCGCAAGAGAGGGCTCGAGGCCACGATCGTCGAGGCGTTGCGGACGCCGTTGGTGCGGGCGACCGGTCATGAGATGGGCGCTGCCATCGCCGCGTTGCACGAGAGGAACGGCACCGCGTTGAGGTGCGGGGTGGGAGTGAGGGCAATCGAGGGCGACGGTCGGGTCGAGCGTGTCGTTCTGGAGGATGACACCACGATCGATGCCGATCTCGTCGTCGTCGGCATCGGTGTAGTGCCGGCCGTGGACTGGCTGGAGGGCTCGGGCCTGAGGTTGGAGAACGGCATCGTCTGCGATGAGAACCTCTGGACGGGTGTGCCTGGCGTCTACGCCGCCGGGGACGTCGCGAGCTGGCCCAACCCGACGCTCGGTGAGCGGCAGCGGATGGAGAACTGGACCGCGGCCGCCGAGCAGGGTGCGACAGCGGCACGCAACGCCCTGGACCCCGACAACGCCAAGCCATACGGCACCGTGCCCTACTTCTGGTCCGACTGGTACGACGTACGGATCCAGTTCGTGGGCTCCCCGGAGGCCGACGAGGTTCGCCTCGTCGACGGCGACCCGGAGGGCGACTCCCGATGGGTCGCGCTGTACCGACGCGGAGACCGACTGATCGGTGCGCTGACTGTCAACGGTCAGGCGGAGGTCATGAAATACCGCGTGCAGATCATGAAGGGCGGCTCCTGGGAGGACGCGCTTGCCTTCGCCGACAAGCGTCGTAAGGCGCACGCCGAGAAGCTTGCAGCGGCTCGTTGACCGGGCGAATGGTGTCGCGCGCAAGGCGTCACGCCACTTCCCGGTTCGTTCGCGCCCGCGGCGGCGCACGCCTGATCAGGACGAGATGAGGGCGTACCGGTTGACTCCGTCTGCGGCGCTGGCACGCACTGCTCCGTCGCGAGTAAGGACGGAGAGGTGGGCCGCGACCTCCAGGACGGCGGTCATCTGATGGATGCGCTCGAGGTCGCCGAGGCGACGATCGTGGCGAGTCCATGTCATGGCTGCGGCGATCTCGCCGGCCGTGTCGTGTCCGGTGGCGACGAGGTCTCGGATCGTGGCGAGTCGAAGGTCGTGGTGGTCGAGTAGCTCTCTGGCGCGGCCGGCGGAGGATCCGCCGTGGTCGCCGTGAGCGGGCAGCATGCGGGAGTCTGGTAGATCGGCGACGAGGCGCAGTGAGCCCAGGTAGCTGGCAAGAGAGCGTGGATCCGGCTCGCGCTCATAGGCCACCGACGGCGTGATGCGCGGGAGGACGTGGTCGCCGGTCAGCAGCATGTCCTCGCCGACGAGCTCGAAGCACACGTGTCCCCGGGTGTGGCCCGGGGTCGCGAGGGCGCGCACAATCAGCCCGCCGAGATCGAACTCCTCGCCGTCGCCGATCCAGCCTGCCGGCAGCTCGAAGTCCATCGCGCGTTCGTGCGGTTCGACCGGGATCGCGGCGATCGCACTGGCCAGCTTGGGGGCTCCTGCCCGCTCGAGGAGTACGACCTGGCGGGGGAATGCGCCATCGAGGGTGCTCCAGGCATGGATGCTCGCGTCCTCGCCCTTGCCGAGGTGCACGGGTATGCCGTGTGCCCGCTGCCAGGTGATCGCCTGGGTGTAGTGGTCCCAATGGTGATGGGTGGTCAGGATCCGGCTTATGTCACGTACGTCGATGCCAAGAGTCTCCAGGCCGAACCGTAGGTCTCGGTCGGTCTCCGGTGAGGTCCAGCCGGGGTCCACGACCACGGTCTCGTTGTCGCCCGTCAGGACGTAGCAATTGACGCTGGTGAGTCCTTCGAGCGGAAGTGGCAGGCGGATCAGTGCAACTCGCGGGTTGATGCGCAGGACCTCAGGCATAGTCTATTCTTAATTCAAATTCAAAAAATCAGCAAGTCGATATCAGGAATGTAAGGAGAGTCGGATGGCTGGAGTCGAAGGTCGCGTCGTCATCGTCACGGGAGCCGGAGGCGGGTTGGGTCGCGAGTATGCGCTCTTCCTCGCATCTGTTGGTGCGAAGGTCGTGGTCAACGACCTCGGCGGAGCGAAGGACGGCAGTGGTGCCGGCACGACGATGGCTGATGCCGTCGTGGAGGAGGTCCGCGCCGCCGGCGGCGACGCGGTGGCGTCCTACGACAGTGTCGCGACCGCCGAAGGCGCTGAGGCCATCGTGCAGACGGCGCTCGACGCCTTCGGCGCCGTGCATGGGCTGGTCAACAACGCCGGCATCCTGCGCGACACCTCGTTCGTCAGGATGGACCTCGATGCGTGGAAGCTCGTCCAGGCCGTCCACCTCGACGGCGGCTTCCACATGTCCAAGGCCGTGTGGCCGCACTTCCGTGAGCAGGGATTCGGCCGGATCGTGATGGCTACCTCGACCAGCGGTCTGTTCGGCAACTTCGGGCAGGCCAACTATGGTGCTGCGAAGGCAGGTCTCGTCGGGCTGCTCAACACGCTGGCGATCGAGGGTGCTCGAGACAACATCCTGGTCACTGCCCTCGCACCGATGGCCGCCACGCGGATGACCGAGGACATAGCCCCCAAGGAGCTGCTCGACAAGCTCCCGCCGGCGTTCGTGGCGCCGGTCGTGACATACCTGCTGACAGAGGAGTCGACCGAGACCGGCTCCGTGTTCGTCGCCGGTGGTGGGCAGGTCTACCGGGTCGCGCAGTTCCAGAACAAGGGCGTGGTGTTCCCTGAGCCACCCTCGCTCGGTGACGTTGCGGAGCGGTGGGGCGAGATCACCGATCTAAGCGACGCGGCGGTCGGCAAGAACCCCGTCGGCTGACCGTCCGGCAAACGGTCAAGGCAGCCCGACGACCACCTCGGCCAGGTCGGCGCGTTCCGTGCGGAACGCGTTGGCCGGGTGGTCTGTGGCGGTGTGGCCGAAGGAGACGGCGCACACGATCGAGCGGTCCTCGCTGATCCCCAGCTCATCCCGCACGGCGTCCGAGTACATCGCGATGGCCGCCTGTGCGATGGCGCCGAGCCCGAGGGCTTCGGCGGCGTTGAGCAGGTTGGCCACATACCCGCCGCAGTCCATGACGCCGTACGTCCCGAGGGCAACCGGGGCCGTGATGATCGCTACGTGCGGGGCGCCGAAGAACCGGAAGTTCTGCAGCGTCTGGGTCAGCCGCCCATCTGCGTCGTCGCGGGCCACGCCGACGGCGTTGTAGAGGGCGTACCCGCACGCGCGCCGCCGCTCCTGGTAGACGCCTTCGTACTTCGCTGGTCCGGGAATGTCGGGTGCCCCTGGTCCGGACTGGATACGCGAGAACAGGCGGGTCGACAGTGCGCCGACCGCATCGCCGCCGAGGAGATGTACCTGCCATGCCTGCGAGTTGCACCATGAGGCAGTCCGTTGGGCGATGCTGAACAGGCGGCGTACGGCGTCGTCATCGACCGGGTCCGGCAGGAACCCACGGCAGCTGTGCCGCTCCGCGAGGATCTCTTCGAGCGTGTTGGCGACCGCAGGGTCGGTGGGTGTGGTGGTCATGTCTCCTCGAGCGGGTTGAGTACGTCTGGCGGGCGCAGGTCCGGAGGCCGGTGTCGTGGTCAGGGCATCGTGTAACCGCCGCTGACGCTGAAGAGCTGGCCGGTGACCTGACGTGCGGCCCGGTCCGAGGAGAGCCAGAGCACGGAGTTCGCGATGTCCTCCGCGGTGGTCAGGCGCCCGAGCGGGGTGTCCTTCAACAGGTACTCCGCCTGGGCGTCGTTGAAGACGTTGTCCTTGCCTACGGACCACAGGCTGTTGTTGCCCACCGCCTCTGGGCCGTCGGGCACGACGAGGCCGGGACAGACGATGTTGGATCGGATCCCGTGGCGGCCGTGCTCCCGAGCGGTGCTGCGCGCGAGGGCTACGACGGCAGCCTTCGTGGCGCCGTACACGCCCTGCCGGATCTGGCCGAAAGCGGCCTCGCTCGCGACGAAGACGATCGCCCCGCGGCCCTGGTCCATCATGGGGGAGAGGGCTGCTTGGGTGGTCGCGATCGCGGTGAACAGGTTCACCTCCACGGTTCGCTGCCAGTTGCTGCGATCGGTGTTCTTCGCGATGAACCCGGGGATGCTCCAGCCGGCGTTGTTCACCAGTACATCGAGGCCCTCCCACCGCTCAGTGGCGACCGCGACGGCGTCGCCGGCCGCGCCCTCTGTCGTCAGGTCCGCGATCGCCAGCTCGACCTCAGCTGCGCCGAGCTCGAGCGCCTCCTGTCGGACCCGCTCGGCCTGCTCGCCGTCGATGTCGCTGATCACGATCCGGCTGCCCTCAGCGGCGAAGCCGTGAACGATGCCGCGGCCGATGTTCGAGGCGCCCCCGGTGATGAGAACCCGTGCTCCAGATAGCCCCAGATCCATCTCGCTCCTTCTTGGGTGTACGCACTGAATGTGACGCTTGACGCGTCGTTTCGAGCAGATCTACGATGACAGCGTATCTTAATTTAAATTCAAAAATGATGCACCTTGGCCAGACGAGAGGAACCCAATGCGCCTCGGCATGATCATCGACTACTCCGGGGGATTCGCGGAGACCGTCGACCTGTTGGTGGAGTACGAACGGGCGGGGCTCGAGCTGGTCGCAGTCGCAGAGGCGTACTCGTTCGATGCCGTGAGCCAGCTCGGCTACATCGCGGCTCGCACGGAGAAGCTCGAGCTCATGTCCGGGATCTTCCAGATCTACTCCAGGACCCCGTCGTTGACGGCGATGACGGCGGCCGGCCTCGACTACGTCTCCAACGGGCGGTTCAACCTGGGTATCGGTGCCTCCGGGCCTCAGGTGATCGAGGGGTTCCATGGCGTGAAGTACGACGCGCCGTTGGCGAGGACCCGGGAGGTCGTCGAGATCTGCCGCCAGGTGTGGCGGCGTGAGCCGGTGCGGCACAACGGTCGTCACTACGCGGTGCCACTGACCGCTGAGCGAGGGGGCTCGGGTCTCGGCAAGCCGCTGAAGCTCATCAATCATCCGGTGCGCCCGTCGATCCCGGTGTCCATCGCCGCGCTCGGGCCGAAGAATGTGCAGCTTGTCGCAGAGATCGCTGACGGGTGGCAGCCGCTGTTCTTCCATCCGCTCAAGGCCGACCTGGCTTGGGGGGAGTCCCTCGAGGCCGGGCTGGCGAAGCGTGACCCGGCGTTGGGCCCTCTCGACGTGCAACTTCAGGTCAGCTTCTACTGCGGAGAGCCGGACCCGGCATCGATTGCCCAGGTGCGAAACCAGCTCGCGCTCTACATCGGCGGCATGGGTGCCCGCGACAAGAACTTCTACAACCAGCTCGCGTGCAGGTACGGCTACGAAGTGGCGGCAAAGCGGATCCAGGACCTCTATCTGTCGGGGCGCAAGGACGACGCCGCGGCCGCTGTGCCTGAGGACCTCGTCGAGGCGGTCTCGCTCATGGGGGACCCGGAGTCGCTCAGTCGGCAGGTGGCGGAGTTTCGTGCGGCCGGTGTCACCACACTGCTCCTCACCCCGCTCGCCCCGACGGCCGATGAGCGGGTTGAGCACGTGCGCCGGTTGGCGGACATCATCGCCAGGGACAGGTTGGAATCGTGAACTGAGCGGGTCAGGGGGCGAGCGCGCTGCGCACGTAGGCCTGCGTGTTCTCGACGACCCGGTCGATCGTGGCACGTCGCGGCTCCCACCACTCCGCCGCCCAGTTGATCGTTCCCATCACGAGCATCTGGGCGAGGTACGGATCAAGGTCGCTGCGGATGTGTCGATCCTTGGCCGCCCGCTGGAACAGGTCCCGCCAGATGCCGCCGTACTTGCGCTCCTCGATCTGCTGACGCTCGCGGATCTTGTCGGGGAGCTGTCCGGCGTTGCGAATTGCCGCGGTCGCGTAGTCCGAGATCTCGAGCTCGTGGCGAAGGTGGGCCTCGACCGCGATCAGGATGCGGTCAAGGCCATTGGCATCCTCGGGCGCGTTCTCCAGCGCTGCCGCCAGAAACTCCCGCATGTCGGCGAGGCCGACCCACATCACCTCTTCGATGAGGTCCTCGCGGGAGGAGAAATAGTAGTAGATGGCCGGTGCTTGGATCTCGGCAACCTTGGCGACGT
Organism: Actinomycetota bacterium; assembly: GCA_030862715.1. Next base: position 8,758 of record JALZDD010000573.1, read on the forward strand.
CGCCGAGACGCATGCCGGCGTAGCCCTTCGTGCTGAGCACCTGTGCCGCTGCGTCGAGGATGCGGACCCTTGTTCGGGCGGACTTCTTGTCCAGGTGCTGGACTTCGTCCGCTGTCGCCAGCATCGGGCTACCCGACTTCTTCGCCATGCTCGAATTCTAATCCGAGATCAACACTGAGTCCGTCATAGGCCCAGGCCGCCGCGCTTCACGAGCTGGCCGGCGATCACGTTCCGCTGGATCTCGTTGGTGCCTTCGCCGACGATCATGAGCGGCGCGTCGCGGAAGTATCGCCCGACGTCGTACTCGGTGGAGTATCCGTAGCCGCCGTGGATCCGCACGGCGTTGAGTGCGATCTCCATGCCGACCTCGGACGCGTAGAGCTTCGCCATGCCGGCTTCCATGTCGCATCGGGCGCCGGACTCGTACTTCTCGGCGGCGTGCATGGTGAGCTGCCGTGCGGCGGTGAGCTTCGTCGCCATGTCTGCGAGGTAGTTTCCGATCGACTGGTGCTGCCAGATCGGCTTGCCGAAGCTCTCCCGGACCTGTGCGTAGGCCAGCGCGTCGTCGAATGCGGCCTGGCCCACGCCGAGGGCACGCGCGGCGACCTGTAGGCGCCCGGTCTCGAGACCCCGCATCATCTGTGCGAAACCCGCGCCTTCCGACCCGCCGAGCAGCGACGTCTGAGGCGTGCGGTAGCCGTCGAAGGCGAGCTCGCAGCTCTCGACGCCCTTGTAGCCGAGCTTGGGTAGGTCGCGCGAGACGGTGAGCCCTTGTCCGTGCTCGACCAGGAGGATCGAGACACCCTTGTGGCGTGGTTGTGCCACGGGGTCGGTCTTGCACAGCAGCGCGATCAGGCCGGAATGTCGAGCGTTGCTGATCCAGGTCTTGGACCCGTTGACGATGTAGTCGGCGCCGTCCTTGCGGGCGACAGTCGTCATCGCCTGCAGGTCGGATCCGCCGCCGGGTTCGGTGAGAGCCATCGTGGCTCGCAGCTCGCCGGTGGCCATGCGGGGAAGGTACGCCTGCTTCTGCTCCTCGGTGCCGAAGGCGAGGATCAGCTTCGCGACCACGGTGTGACCGCCCATCGCTCCGGCGAGGCTCATCCACCCGCGCGCGAGCTCCGCGGTCACCTGCACGTAACACGGCATCGACACCGCGACTTCGCCGTACGGCTCGGGGATGGCGAGTCCGTAGATGCCGAACTCCTTCATCTGGGCGATCCACTTCTCCGGATACTCGTTGGCGTGCTCGAGCTCCTGGACCTTCCCCTTGACATCTCGGTCGATCCAGTCGCGAACCAGCGCGACGACTTCCTGCTCCTCGGACGTGAGCGCTCCCATGACCCTGCTTCCCTGTCGTCTGGCGGTTGCCGTGGCGGCTAGTTTAATCTAGATTCAAAATATGAACCAGGTCAATCTTCGACGAAGGTCCATACTCTGCGTCCCGGCCGGCGACGAGCACCGGTTGGGCAAGGCGCTCGCCTCTGCCGCCGACGAGGTGGTCATCGACCTCGAGGACGCTGTCGCACTGGAGAACAAGGCGTCGGCCCGCCGCCAGCTCGCCGACTTTTCCTGGCCCGATCAGACTCCGTCGGTCACGATCAGGGTGAACGCCGTCCGTACCCCGTGGTGTCACCGCGACCTCGAGGCGGTCGTCGGCATCGCTCGCGTACGGTCGGTGGTCGTGCCCAAGGTCGAGTCACGCGGGGATCTCGGCTTCGCAGAGCGCCTGCTAGACGGTCTGGAGGCAGAGGCCGACCGGGCCGAGCCGTTGAGGATCCAAGCACTGGTCGAGACGGCAGCCGGAGTCACGGCTCTCGCCGATATCGTCAGCGACATCCAGCGCCTCGAGGCAGTCGTCGTCGGGTACGCCGACCTCGCTGCGTCCCTCGGACGCGACCGGAGGCTCAATCATCAGGCGTGGGCCGGGGTCCAGGACACTGTCGTCCTCCACGCCCGTGCTGCTGGAGTGTGCGCAGTGGACGGGCCCTTCATCGGCGCACGCGACGACCAGCCGTTCCGCGACGCCGTGGCGGCCGCGGCCGCCTGCGGGTTCGACGGGAAGTGGGTGATTCACCCGCGCCAGATCGAAGCGGTGAACGATGGCTTCACTCCCGCCGCCGATGAGGTCGACCATGCTCGCCGCGTACTCGACGCGCTCGAGGGGGCACGCCTCGATGGCCGCGGTGCGGCGGCGCTGGGCGGTGCGCTTGTCGACGAGGCGATGGCGCGTGATGCCCGCCGGGTCCTTGCGAAGGCAGGTGTGTGATGGGTGGTCGCGGCGCCGACAGGGCGGAGAGCGGGAACGTCGGCGGTCCGTTCTTCGACGATCTCGAGGTGGGCCAGGTGTTCGACACCGCCCCCGGATGCACCTTGACCGAAGGACGCGCTGCCCAGCACCAGGCGATCGTGGGTGACCGCTGGCGCCTACCCCTGGACGACCACCTCGCCCGGGCTGTCGCCGGTGCTCCCGTCGCGAGCCCGTCCTTGGTCTGGAACATCGCGATCGGCCAGAGCACCCTCGTCACCCAACGGGTCCGTGCCAACCTGTTCTACCGGCGCCTCGCTCTGCTGCGACAGCCCCTGATCGGGGACACGCTGCGTACGACCACGACCGTGGTGGCGCTACGCGAGAACACCCGTCGAGAGGGGCGCCCGCCGACCGGGCTCGCCGCCCTGCGGATGCGCACGGTGGATCAGGACGACCGGCCCGTTCTGGACTTCTTCCGGTGCGCGATGCTGCCCGTACGCGGAGGACCGACCGGCCGGGCAGATGATCTGGACGCGGTAGGCGCCGATCTTCCCGCAATCGGGGCCGCTGATCTTGTGCCGCCCTGGGACCATGACGTCCTCGAGAGATCCTGCGGCACCGACTCGCTGCCCGAGGCAGGGGATCGCCTCGAGGTGGCAACCGGCGACGTCGTCTCGAACGCGCCCGACCTTGCCCGACTCACCCTCAACGTCGCTGCAGTCCATCATGACCGGTTCGCAGGCGGCGGACAGCGCTTGGTGTACGGCGGGCACACCATCGCGGTCGCGGCCTCCCAGGTCTGCCGCGCGTTCCCAGACCTGGCGACGGTGCTCGCATGGGACTCCTGCCACCACGTTGGACCCGTGCACGAAGGTGACACGCTGAGGACGTCGGTCACCATCGAACGGGTCGCAGCCGTTGACGGGTGGCAGGTTGCCGATCTGCGGGCAGAGGTCACCGCCGACGGCGAGCGCGAGGTGCTCGACTGGCGCTTCACCGTCCTCGCACCGTGACGGCCGGACGCCCTTCTGCAGTCGAAGGATCAGACGGCGGGCCTTGGTCACGTCCATCCAATCGAGCCGGCGGGTCGCATGACGGCGGCGGCCGTCACAACGGCATGACAGGCGAGGAGGCGCGACCATCGGCACCCAGTCGCTCAGCCGGGCCTGCGTCTCCTGGATGTCGAAGCCAGCTGCGAAGTCACGCGCGTCCAAGCCCTCGTGGATCCGGTGACCTCCGCCGTCGAAACAGCATCACCAGGGGAATCCCGCGGTTCGCCGCGGTCTCGAAGCATCGCCGCCTGCTCCTCGTTGCCGATCAGCCCGTGCTGCCGCCGGCCTCGGTGAAGTCTGTCGACATCACCACGACCGGTCGGCCGTCGATGACGTCATCGCTGATGAACTCCGCCGCTTGCTTGGCGATGTCGAGGTCGATGTCGCCGATGACCACCGAGGCGCCGCGTCGGTGGAGCTCGGTCGCGGTGGCCAGACCGATGCCGCGGCCGGCTCCGGTGATGGCGATGCGCTTGCCGGACAGGGTTCGGGACGTTGAGCTCATGCTTCCTCCTGGTTTTTAACATAGGATCAGAAATTGAGTCGGTCGGCAATACGCCGGGGGATGTCGGTAGACATCCACCATAAGTTGACTTATGGTGAATCGTCGTGTCAGTTACACGGCCCGAACGGGGTCGCGGTGATCGGCGTGCCAGACGCAGAGGCCGGACAGGCGGTCGTGCAGCTCAAGGACACCGCTGACGCGCCGGAAGAGCTGGCCAAGGAGATCATCGACCACACCCGCGAACGGATCGCTCACTTCAAGGCGCCGAGGAGCGTCGACTTCACCGACGAGATCCCGTGCCTCTCTACCGGAAAGCTCCTCAAGAGGGAGATCGAGAAGCGCTACGCGAACGCAGGAGCCTGATTATGACCATCTTCGACATCACGCGCGACACCAACCCGCACGTCGGGTTCGGTGGTGGGGGACCGCACTTCTGCCTAGGCAACTTCGTGCGCCCGGTCAAGTCCCTGCCGTGTCGGATCCGATGACGATGAGCACCGATATCTCTACGAACGAGACCGACATGGCCGACATGCTGGCTGGGCTCCGGCGTATGCACGCCACCGGCCGCACCCGGACCCTCGAGTGGCGTACGGCGCAGCTCGAAGGCCTGATCCGCTTCCTCAGGGAGCGGGAGGCCGAGATAGCTCAAGCGCTGGCCAGCGACCTTGGTCGCAGCAGCTTCGAGTCGTGGTTCGGTGACGTCGCGCCGCCGAAGGGGGAGGCCGAGGTCGCGCTGAAGAACCTGCGCCGCTGGATGCGACCACAGAACCGCCGGGTGCCGCTGGCGCAGATGCCGGCGCGTGCTCGGATCCAGTACGAGCCGTTGGGAGTCGTACTGATCATCGGGCCGTGGAACTATCCGATGAACCTCTCGCTGGCGCCGATGGTCGCCGCGTTGGCCGCCGGAAACTGTGTGGTCCTCAAGCCATCCGAGCTTGCCCCGGCCGCGTCGCGGCTGCTGGCCGAGGTGTTTCCTGACTATCTGGATCGTGATGCGGTCGCGGTGGTAGAGGGCGACAGTGTCGTCACCCAGAGGCTTCTATCCCTGGGCTTCGACCACGCCTTCTTCACCGGCGGAACCGAGATCGGGCGCAAGGTCATGGAGGGTGCCGCATCGACCCTGACTCCGGTCACATTGGAGCTCGGCGGGAAGAGTCCGGCAATCGTCATGGGGGACGCCGATCTCGACGTCGTGGCACGCCGGATCGCGTGGGTGAAGCTGATCAACTCCGGGCAGACCTGCATAGCGCCGGACTACGTGCTGGTCGAGGAGTCGGTCAAGGAGACCCTCATCGACAAGCTGCGGTCCGCGTTGCGCGCGTTCACCGCCGAGGAGACCGGCGGCAAGAAGATCGTCAACCGTCGTCAGTTCGACCGCCTTGCCGGGTATCTGGAGCAGACCAAAGGCACCGTGGTCGAGGGTGGCGTCAGCGATGCTGAGGCGCTCACCATCGCCCCGACGATCCTGGTCGACCCTGCCTCCGATGAGCCTGCCATGATGGAGGAGATCTTCGGGCCCATCCTGCCGGTGAAGGGGTTCCGAGACATCGATGAGGTCCTCGGGTTCGTCAACGGTCGGCCGAAGCCTTTGGGTCTGTACGTCTTCGCGCGCGACCGAGACGTGGCCGATCGCCTGGTCAACGCGATCCCGGCTGGTGGCGCGGTGATCAACCACTGCGCGTTGCACTACCTGATTCCGAGCCTGCCGTTCGGTGGTGTGGGTGCCAGCGGGATGGGGGCGTACCACGGTGAGTGGGGTTTCCAGACGTTCAGCCATCGCAAGGCAGTGGCGGTGAAGGGATTCAAGCCAGACTTCGCCATCACCTATCCACCTTACGGCGACAAGGCGATGGCGCTCATGCGCAGGTTGTTCTGATCAGTCGGCGGAGCGCTGCGCCGAGTGGCGCTCCGCGGCGGCCAGCACCTGCTCGACCGACCACAGCAGGTGCTCGGCCGGGTGCTCGGTAGCGATCATCTCGTAGCCGATGAGCGTGCTCAGGCCCCACACCGTGAATGCCTCCGCATCGTCGGCTCCGACAAGAGCCGTCATCGCTTCGTGAACGACGAGGTATCGACCCTCGTCCACCTTCTTCTGAACCAGCGCTACACGGTCGTCGACGCCGGCCCAGACCCGGAACGCGGCCTCGGTGCGATGGGCCAGGTCGTAGGCGGCTTGCGTGAGAATCCGCAGGCGCTGAACCGGGTCGGGATCGTGATTGACGATTGCAACGGTGGCCTCGGTCCGCTCGTGCAGCCAGTTCTCCAGCAGGGCCTCGGTGAAGCCCTGCCAATTGTCGAAGGAGTGGTAGAACGATCCGGTGGTCACGCCGATGCGCTTACAAAGCGGCGCGAGCATGAGCCCGCCGTAGCCCTCCGTGCTGAGGATCTCGTACGCCGCGGCGAACCAGGGCTCTCGGAGTGTCTCGTTGCGACGAGTTTGCCGCTCACTCATCTCGCCAATCGCCTTCCTCGGTGCGCATGGACCTGCTCATGTCGCAGATCCGACCCAGCATACTGACCTGCCGCTCACCTCACTGCACGTGATGCACTCAGTACTCTCCGAGCATAACTCAACTTATGTTAACGTCGATGTACGGACGCGAGGCAGTGGTCAGGTGGCATGAGGAGATCACATGTCCTTTAGAGGTCCAGACGATGTCGGGCATCCGGACTAGCCTATTGACCGCGCGCCAATAACTTGGTCCAATGTCCTTCGCGTGTCGAAACGGCAAAACTGGGCAGAGGGGTTGGGATGAGCAACATCTCCATGGAACGGCGAGGGTCTGGCGCTCCTGTCGCGCTCCTCCACGGGATCGGGGGCCGTTGGCAGGGGTTCGAGCCGATCCTCGACGTGCTCGCTGCGCAGCACGAGGTGATCGCAATCGACCTGCCAGGATTCGGTGCGTCGCCGCTGTGGCCGGGGATCGTGCCTGGGCCCCGCGGCTACGCCGCCTGGCTGAAGACCTGGCTGGCAGGGGAGGGCATCGACCGGCCGCACATCGTTGGCAGCTCGATGGGCGGTGCGGTCGGACTCGAGCTCGGTCGTGCAGGCGTCGCCGCAAGTGTCACCGCCTTTTCGCCGATCGGTTTCTGGAACGCTGCGGGGGTTCGGTGGACGCAGGGCATGCTGACCACGATGCGGGGCGCCGGGACCTATGCGGGTGCTGTGGTGGACCGCGCGCTTGGGGCCAAGCCGGGGCGCGGCGCGCTGCTCGCTCCGCTCTTCGGTCACCCGACACGCGTCGACCCTGACGCGGCGCGGGGGGACGTGGCGGCGCTGTGCGCGGCCAGAGCGTTTGTCCACGCCAGATCCAGTTTCACCGACTACGCGTTGCGCGCATCTGACGACCTGGGCGTGCTAGTCGAGGTCCCGGTGACGATCGGGTGGGGCACGCGTGACGTCATCACCACGTGGCGCACCCAGAGCGCCCGAGCCCGTGCTGTGCTGCCCTTCGCGCGCCATGTAGACCTGCCCGGATGCGGGCACCTTCCGTTCAACGACGACCCGGAGCTCTGTGCCCGCGTGGTCCTCGAGACCGTTGCTCAGGCACAGGAGAAGCGATGACGACCGAATTGACCACGCTGAACCCGGCTACCGACGAGGTGATCGCGGTGCTGCCGGTGCACACGGCAGGGCAGGTGAACGCCGTGGTGGCCCAGGCCAGGGCGGCCAGCGGGTGGTGGCGCGAGCAGGGCTACGACGGCCGCCGCATGGCGCTGCTGGCCTGGAAGCGCCACCTCGTGCGGCATCGCGACGAACTCATCGATCTGATGCACCGGGAGAACGGCAAGCCTCGCATCGACGCCACCCTCGAGCTGATGCTCGCGATCGAGCACATCGACTGGAACGCGAAGCAGGCAGGCAAGGTGCTCGCCGCAGACAAACGCAAGACCGGGATGCTGCTGGCCAACTTCTCCGCCCGTGTCGAGCACGTGCCGTTCGGTGTGGTGGGCGTGATCGGCCCCTGGAACTACCCGATCTTCACCCCGAACGGCTCGATCGCCACGGCGCTCGCTGCCGGGAACACCGTCGTCTTCAAGCCGAGCGAGTACACCCCGGCCATCGGCCAGTGGTACGTCGACGCGTTCGCGCACGCCAATCCAGACGCGCCGGTGGGCGTGCTCAGTCTGGTGACCGGTTACGGCGACACCGGCGCGGCGCTGTGCCGGGCGGGCGTCGACAAGGTCGCGTTCACCGGTTCTGCGTCGACAGGCCGCAAGGTGATGGCCACCTGCGCGGAGAACCTGGTCCCGGTGGTCATGGAGCTGGGTGGCAAGGACGCCGCGATCGTCGCTGCAGACGCCGACATCCCCGCAGCAGCCGATGCCATCGCCTTTGGTGCCATTGCCAACAGCGGCCAGACCTGCGTCGGCATCGAGCGTGTCTACGTCGAACGGGAAGTCCGCGACGTGCTCCTCGCGGAGTTGAGGAAGGCCCTCTCCGGAGTGAAGCCGGGCAGCGACGAGCGGGCCTCGTACGGCCCGATGACGATGCCCAGCCAGATCGCGATCGTCCGGCGACACATCGAGGACGCGATCGCCAGTGGTGGCACGGCCTTCCTCGGTGGACCCGAGAGCGTAGGGGAGCGTTACGTCGAGCCGGTCATCATCGTCGACCCGGCGCACTCCTCCTCCGCCATCCAGGAGGAGACCTTCGGGCCGACCCTGACCGTCACCACGGTGGACTCGATCGACGACGCGGTGAAGCTGGCCAACGACGTGCCGTTTGGCCTGGCGGGCTCGGTGTTCTCACGCAACCGGGCAGAGGAGATCGTCGCGCGTCTCGACACCAGCCAGGTCTCGGTGAACTCTGTGCTCGGCTTCGCCGGCATGGCGGCGCTGCCACTGGGCGGGCGCGGTCAAAGTGGCTTCGGCCGGATCCATGGCCCCGAGGGCCTGCGCGAGTTCACCCGCACCCGCGCCGTCGCGACCCAGAAGTACGCGATCCCGGGCGTACAGCTGCTCAGCTTCACCCGGGCGAAGTGGCTGGACCGGGTCGTGCCCCATCTGCTCGGCTGGCAGCACGGACGATGAGGGGGCCACGAATGAGCAGCCCCCGCGTCGCCGTCATCGGCACCGGCTTCGGCGGCCTGGCCGCCGTGATCGAGCTCAAGAAGCGTGGATTCGACGACATCGTCGTGCTGGAGAAGGGCAGCGACGTCGGCGGTGTCTGGCGCGAGAACACCTACCCGGGAGCGGCCTGTGACGTGCCGTCGCCGTTCTACTCCTACTCCTTCGAGCCGAACCCGCACTGGCCCCACCGGTTCTCCCGCCAGCCAGCGATCCTCGACTACATCCGCTACGTCGCCGACAAGTACGACGTCCGGCGCCACATCAGGTTCGACACCGAGGTGACCGGGGCGTCGTACGAGGACGAGACCGGCGAGTGGACTGTTGCCCTGGACCGGGGTGAGCCGCTCGTGGTCGACGTACTGGTCTCCGCGGTCGGACAGCTCTCGCGGCCCGCCCATCCGGAGATCCCCGGCCGCGACACGTTCGCCGGTCCGGCCTTCCACTCCGCGCTGTGGGACCACGACGTCGACCTCGCCGGCAAGCGGGTCGCTGTGATCGGCACCGGCGCGAGTGCCATCCAGTTCGTGCCGGAGATCCAGCCGAAGGTTGCTGGCCTGACTGTGTTCCAGCGTTCGTCGCCGTACGTTATCCCGCGTCCGGACCGGAAGTTCTCCCAGATGCACCACAGGGCCTTCGAGAAGGCGCCCATCACGGAGTTGGTCGAGCGCGCCACCTGGTACGGCGTCACCGAGGGGCTCAGCGTCGCCTGGGTCTATTCGAAGCCGCTCGCGAGTGCCATCAAGTCGATCTCGCGGTGGCACATGCGTCGTCAGACCAAGGCTAGGCCCGGGTTGTTCGAGAAGGTCTGGCCCGACTACCCGATCGGGTGCAAGCGGATCCTGTTCTCCGACAACTACCTGCCGGCCCTCGCGCAGCCGAACGTCGATCTGGTCACCGATCAGATCCGGGAGATCACCCCTGCTGGCGTCGTCACGCAGGACGGTGTCACGCACGAGGCCGACGTCCTGATCTGGGGCACGGGCTTCAAGGCAACCGAGTTTCTCGCGCCGCTGGAGATCACCGGCGTGGCGGGCGCGGACCTGCACAGCGAGTGGAAGGACGGTGCGCACGCCTACTACGGGATGACGGTGCCGCGCTTTCCGAATCTGTTCGTGATGTACGGACCCAACACCAACACCGGTGGCGGCTCGATCATCTTCTTCCTCGAGGCACAGGCGAGATACCTGGGCGACTACGTCGCGCACGGGGCAGCCGTGGGCGCGCCTCTCGATGTGCGGGCCCAGGTCGAGCAGGAAGTCGAGCAGGAATACGACGAGCGGCTCCAGGCCGAGCTCGGCGGGAGCGTCTGGAGCCGGTGTGCCTCCTGGTATCGAACCGAGAACGGCAGGATCACGACGAACTGGCCGTGGCTCGGCGCGCAATACCGCACGCAGGCGAAGTTCGATGAACAGGACTATGAGGTGGCGTTATGAGAAACGACTACGACTACGATGTCATCGTCGTCGGCTCCGGCTTCGGCGGTAGCGTGGCGGCCCTCCGGCTGACCGAGAAGGGCTACCGGGTCGCTGTGCTCGAAGCCGGCCGTCGCTGGAACGCGGAGGACTTCCCGAAGACCAACTGGAACGTCCGGGAGTCGATCTGGGCCCCGCGGCTCGGGATGACTGGACCTCAGCGGATCAGCGCGCTCGGCAAGTGCCTGGTCTTCAGTGGTGTCGGCGTGGGTGGCGGATCCCTGATCTATGGGAACACGCTCTACGAGCCGCTCCCGGAGTTCTACAACGACCAGACCTGGGCGCACATCACCGACTGGCAAGACGAGCTGGCGCCGTATTACGACCAGGCGAAGCGGATGCTCGGTGCGACGGAGAACCCCCGCACCGGCCCGAAGGACGAGCTGCTGCTTCAGGTGGCGCGTGGACGCGGCGTGGCCGACACGTACCACAAGACCCAGGTCGGCGTCTTCTTCAACGAGGGCAGGGAGGGCGAGGAGGTCGCCGACCCGTACTTCGGCGGCGCCGGACCCCGCCGAGCCGGGTGCATCCACTGTTCGGAGTGCTTCACTGGCTGCAAGCACAACGCCAAGAACACGACCACCACCAACTATCTCTACCTTGCCGAGCAGCAGGGTGCGCACGTGCGTCCGCTGACCACGGTCGCATCGGTGCGGGAGGATGGCCGCGAGGGCTATGTCATCGAGACGGAGCGCTCGAACGGCATCTTGCGGAAGGGACGACGCACCTTCACTGCAGAGCAGGTGGTTTTCGCCGCCGCGGCACTCGGCACCCAAAAGCTGCTGCACCGGATGCGCGACGACGGCATCCTGCCCAGGCTGTCGCCGCGGCTGGGTGAGCTGACCCGAAGCAACTCCGAGGCGATCATCGGGGTACGCAGTCGCAGTCGCGACGACTTCGCGCAGGGCGTCGCGATCACCTCGTCGATCCATCCTGAGCCGCAGACCCACGTCGAGGTCTGCTCCTACGGCAAGGGTCAGAACTCCCTGTTCGTCCAGACCGTGCCGATGATCGACGGCGGCGCGTTCCGGCTGTTGCGGTTCCTGCTCATGGTGCTGATGCACCCCGGCGCGTTCCTGCGATCGCTCGACATCAGGCGTGCCTCGGAGCGGTCGGTGATCCTGCTGGTCATGCAGTCGCTCGACAACTCACTCACCTCGTACCTCAAGAGTGGCCGGCTCAAGACCAGACAAGGCACTGGTGAGCCGAATCCCGACTGGATCCCGCTCGCTAACGAGGTGGGTCGGGAATACGCCGCCCGCGCGGACGCCGATCCCGAAAGCCTGGTTGCGGACCTCTTCAACATACCCGCGACCGCACACTACATCGGTGGATGCACCATCGCGGACTCGCCTGAGACCGGAGTGATCGACCCGTGGCAGCGGGTCTATGGTCACCCCGGACTCCACATCGCCGACGGCTCGGCTATCTCGGCCAACCTCGGCGTGAACCCGTCGCTGACCATCACGGCCCAGGCCGAGCGGGCGATGGCGTTCTGGCCGAACAAGGGCGAGTCCGACACCCGGCCCGTGCTCGGCTCGGCGTACCGCCGGGTCGCGCCGGTTGCGCCGCTCCAGCCCGCAGTCCCGTCCGCCGCCTCCGGCGCCCTCCGGCTCCCGGCCTGACCTCAAGGAAACCAGATGACCACGCTCCGTCCCATGCCCTCCGGCCTGCCCGCCACCATGGTTGAGGCATTCCAGAACATCTCGAAGATCGAACCGGGTGCGGTGGCGATCCGTACCGTCCGCGATGCCGTTGCCATCACTTGGCGCGAGTACGCCGACCGTGTCGAGGCGTACGCCGGTGGCCTGTCCGGCCTCGGTCTCCGACGCGGCGACACGCTCGCGATCATGCTGACCAACCGGCCTGAGTTCCACCTGGTCGACACCGCTGCGATCCATCTGGGTGCCACGTCGTTCTCGGTCTACAACACCAGCTCGCCCGAGCAGATCGCGTTCCTCCTCGGCAACGCGGAGGCTCGCGTGGTCGTCACCGAGACGGTATTCGTCGAGGTGCTTCGTGCCAGCGGCGCCGAGTTCGACCATATGATCGTCGTCGACGACGCACCTGAGGGCACGATCCCACTGGCCCAGCTGCCCGACCGCGCCCCGGCGGACTTCGACTTCGAGGCCTCCTGGCGGGCCGTCATCCCCGACGATGTCTGCACCCTGATCTACACCTCGGGCACCACGGGCAACCCCAAGGGCGTCGAGCTCACCCACGCGAACCTGGTCGCGGAGTGCGCCACCTACAGCCAGGTCGTCGAGGGTGGCTTCGGCGACAGGGTGATGTCTTACCTGCCATCGGCGCACATCGCTGACCGGCTGTCGTCGCACTATCTGCAGATGACCCACGGAATGCAGACCACCGACGTCAACGACCTGCGGGCCCTGGCCGAGGCGCTCCAGTATGTTCGACCGAACACCTTCCTGGCAGTGCCGCGCGTGTGGGACAAGCTTCGGTTCAAGATCGAGTCGGCGATCAAGGACGCCGAGAGCCCGATCAAGCGCAGACTCGGCACGGGTGCCCTAGCTATCGCCCGAAAGCGTGCCGCCGCCCTGGAGGCGGGCACGTCACTGCGCGCGCACGAGGAACTCCTATGGCGCGTTGCCGACAAGGTGGTGTTGTCGAAGGTGCGTGCCACCCTCGGCTTCGGCGACCTGCGATTCGGACTCTCCGGAGCGGCGGCGATCTCACCCGACACCCTGCGGTTCTTCGCGGCGCTCGGCGTCGAGATCTGCGAGGTGTGGGGCATGTCCGAGACGACGGCGGGCACCACGATCAATCCTCCCGGCGAGGCCCGGATCGGCACCGTCGGCAAGCCGGTCCCCGCCGTGGAAGTCAAGCTCGGCGACGACGGAGAGCTGTTTGTCCGCGGCGCGGTGGTGATGCGCGGCTACCGCAAGGAGCCGGCGAAGACCGCTGAGGTGCTGGATGCGGACGGCTGGCTTGCCACCGGCGACATCGCGACGATCGACGACGACGGCTACGTGTCGATCGTCGACCGCAAGAAGGAGCTGATCATCAGCGCCTCGGGAAAGAACATGTCACCCAGCAACATCGAGAACACCCTCAAGTCCCAGATCCCGGTTGCGTTCAGTGTGGTCGTGGTCGGCGATGGGCGCCCCTACAACGTGGCGCTTGTCGTACTCGATCCGGAAGCAGCCGCCGAGGTCGCAGCGAAGGCCGGGCGGCCCACCACCGACGCGGCCGAGCTGGCCAAGGACGAAGCCGTCCTCAAGATCGTCGAGGCCGGCATCGCCGCAGGCAACGCGCGCCTCTCGCGGGTTGAGCAGGTCAAGGAGTACAAAGTGCTCCCTGTGTTCTGGCTGCCCGGTGGCGACGAGCTCACCCCGACCCTCAAGCTCCGCCGCAAACCGATTGATGCCAAATATGACGTCGAGATCGAGAAGCTCTACGGCGGGCAGCGATGACGTCGGCGAAGAGACTAGCCGCCCTCGGCGGGGCCGCGGACAGGGCCGAGGCGCTGGCCGTCTTCGACTCCCTACCGCCGGTCCGCGCCGAGGCGATCGATGGCCGGTGGCAGGGGCGGGAGATCGCGACGGGCCACCCGCTGGACGGATTGCTCGAGCCCTCAGGGTGGTACGGCAAGCAGTTCGACGACCTGGATCATGTGCATCCGCTGCTGTTCCGCGCGTCGTCGGGCGAGATCTACCCGGTGAGCCCACGCCGGGTGCCGCTCGGGCTGGCCGGCTCGGTGCCACCCGCGCTCGTCGAGCGTGCGAAGCCGCTCACCGGACGGATGCGACCGTTGCTGCGCACACGGCGCCACCAGGCCCGACTCCGCAATCTGGAGCATCGCGGGCTCGTCACCGCCGCGATGATCTACGATGATCTACCGATCATCGACGTCTTCCGACGCGTCGATGACGCCACGCTGCTGGGCGTGATGGACTACCGCGTCCACCCGGCGCCGTACTTCTTCGTGCTGGAGAGGATCTGATCGGTGGCCCCTCACGAACTGGCTGCGGCTGGTCTGGGGTGGCAGGTCGACGCATCCAAGGCGGGCGCATGCCCCAGTGACCTGGCGCCAGCTGCCACGTGAATGACGAAAGTCACATGCACGGCCATCGTCATTGACCCGGGGGTTCGGCGCACCTAACCTTGTTGGCATCACGTCAACAAGGAGGCGGCATGACAGTCGACACCGACGAGCTGCAGGCAGTGGCCGAGCTGGCCCGCGACTTCTTCGTCAAGGAGGTGGCTCCTCGACACGATGAGTTCGTTGGGCAGGGCCACCCCGACAAGGCGGTCTACGGTCGCGCCGGCGAGCTCGGGCTCTTGGGGATGTCGATCCCCGAGGCGTACGGCGGCGGTGGCGGCACGTTCGCCCATGAGGCGGTGCTCTTCGAGCAACAGGTCAAGGGCGGCGACTCGAGCATGCAGTTGGGCGTCCACACCATCGTGACGCACTACCTGCTGGCATACGCGAGCGAGGAGAACAAGCTGCGCTGGCTGCCGAAGCTGGTCACTGGCGAGTGGGTCGGCGCTATTGCCATGACCGAGCCGGGCACCGGGTCGGACCTACAGAACATCTCGACCAAAGCGATCCGCGAGGGCGACGAGTACGTCGTCTCGGGAGCCAAGACGTTCATCTCCAACGGCCGAAACTGCGACCTGCTGATCATCGCGGTGAAGACCGACACCACGAAGGGCGCGCAGGGTGTCAGCCTGATCGTGGCCGAGGTCTCCGACGACACCCCCGGCTTCCAGCGTGGACGCGTGCTCAAGAAGGTCGGCCAGAAGGGCCAGGACACCACCGAGCTCTTCTTCGACGGGCTCCGGGTGCCGGTCAGCCACCTGCTCGGCGAGGAGAAGGGCCACGGCTTCTTCCAGCTCATGGGCCAGCTGCCCATGGAGCGGCTGATCTGCGGCGTCGCGGCCGCCGCGATGATCGAGGCCGCGGTCGAGACGACCGTCGAATACGCCAAGACCCGGCATGCTTTCGGCAAGCCGCTCTTCGCTCTGCAGAACACGCGGATGGAGCTCGCCGAATGTGCGACCATCGCCCGCGTCGTACGCACCTTCGTCGACGACGCGACGAGCAAGCATCTCAGGGGAGAGCTCGACGTTCAGACCGCGGCGATGGTCAAGTACTGGACGACCGAGCAGCAGACGCAGGTCGTGGACCGGTGTGTCCAGCTCCACGGTGGCTACGGCTACATGGAGGAGTACCCCATCGCCCGGATGTGGACCGATGGCCGCATCGCTCGCATCTACGCCGGCGCCAACGAGGTCATGAAGGACCTCATCGCCCGCTTCCTCTGACCCAGACCCATTCGGAAGGCCCTCCCATGACCGAGGCATTCATCTACGAGGCGATCCGCACCCCACGTGGCCGCGGCAAGAAGAACGGCTCGCTGCACACCGTGAAGCCGGTCGACCTGGTGGTCGGCCTGATCGACGAGCTCAAGACGCGTCACCCCGGACTCGACCCACACGCGATCGACGACATCGTGCTCGGCGTCGTCTCGCCCGTGGGCGACCAGGGCTGTGACATCGCCAAGACCGCGGCGCTCGCCGCCGGTCTGCCGGATACCGTGGCCGGCGTCCAGCTCAACCGCTTCTGCGGATCGGGCCTGGAGGCCGTCAACACGGCGGCGCAGAAGGTCCGCTCCGGCTGGGACCAGCTGGTTATCGCCGGTGGCGTCGAGTCGATGTCGCGGGTGCCGCTCGGCGCCGACGGCGGGGCCTGGCCGCTGGACCCGAAGACAAACTATGACACCTACTTTGTGCCGCAGGGGGTCTCGGCCGACTTGATCGCCACAGTCGAGGGGTTCACGCGTGAGGATGTCGACGCCTACGCGGTGCGCTCCCAGCAGCGTGCGGCGGCTGCGATCTTCGGTGGCTACTTTGCCAAGTCGATCGTCCCGGTCCGTGACCTCAACGGCACGATCCTGCTCGACCACGACGAGTTCGTACGGCCCGATACCACGGTGGAGAGCTTGGCAGGGCTCAAGCCGTCGTTCGCCGACATGGGGGAGCAGGGCGGCTTCGACGCCGTTGCGCTGCAGAAGTACCACTGGGTCGAGAAGATCGATCACCTCCACCATGCCGGCAACTCCTCGGGGATCGTCGACGGCTCCGGGCTGGTGCTGATCGGCTCGGAGGCAGCAGGACAGGCTGCCAGCCTGACCCCACGTGCACGGGTCATCGCGTCGGCGGTGTCGGGGAGCGACTCGACGATCATGTTGACCGGCCCGGTGCCCGCGGCGCAGAAGGCGCTGGCGCTCGCCGGCCTCACCGTCGACGACATCGACCTTTACGAGCTCAACGAGGCCTTCGCTTCCGTCGTCCTCAACTTCCAGAAGAAGCTGAACATCCCCGACGAGAAGCTCAATGTCAACGGCGGCGCCATAGCGATGGGCCACCCGCTGGGAGCCACCGGCGCGATGATCACCGGAACCATGGTCGACGAGCTCGAGCGGCGCGGTGCCCGCTACGCGCTGATCACGCTGTGCATCGGTGGCGGCATGGGCATCGCCACCATTATCGAGCGCGCCTGAACTCCCCCCGTAGACAAGGAAGAAACTCTCATGACCGAGGCTGTACTGACTACCAACATGTTCCGCTGGGAGATCGGCGAGGACCGCGTGCTGGTCCTGACCATGGACGACCCCGGCCAGCTCACCAACACGATGACGGAGAAGTGCATCACCGATCTGTACGCCACGGTCGAGCGCCTCGTGGCCGAGATCGACTCCTTCGACGGCATCATTCTCACCTCCGCGAAGGACACTTTCTTCGCCGGCGGCGACCTCAACCTGCTGATGAACGCCGGCCCGAACGACATCGAGCAGATCAGCGGCGGCCTCGATGCCTACAAAGAGTGCTTCCGGACCATCGAGACCCTCGGCAAGCCGGTCGTCGCCGCGATCAACGGCACGGCGCTCGGCGGCGGCTTCGAGTTCGCGTTGGCCTGTCACCACCGCGTCGCGCTAGACAAGAAGGGCTCGCTCCTCGGCCTGCCCGAGGTCACGCTCGGCGTGCTGCCGGGCGCCGGCGGCGTCACCCGGGTCGTACGCATGCTCGGCATCGTCAACGCAGTCCTGAACGTCGTCGGCCAGGGCCATCGGATGAAGCCCGCGAAGGCGCTCCAGGTCGGCATCATCGACCAGGTCGTTGCCACGCCGGAGGAGATGTTCGACGCCGCGCGTGCCTGGATCGCGGCCAACCCCGACGCCCAGCAGCCGTGGGACAAGAAGGGCTACAAGATCCCCGGCGGCCCCCCGTCCCACCCCGCCCTTGTAGGCATGCTGCCGGCCTTCCCAGCCAATTTGCGCAAGCAGCTCAAGGGTGCCCCGATGCCGGCCCCCAACGCAGTGCTCTCAGCGGCCGTCGAAGGTGCCCAGGTCGACATCGACAACGCCTTCGCCATCGAAACGCGCTACTGCGCCAACCTGATCTGCGGCCAGGTCTCGACAAACATGATCAAGGCGCTCTTCTTCGACCTCAACAGCATCAACAAGGGCACCTCGCGTCCCGAGGGCTTCCTCGTTCGCCGCGCCGAGAGGGTCGCCGTCCTTGGCGCCGGCATGATGGGCGCCGCGATCGCCTACGTGACCGCCCAGTCCGGTGTCACCGTGATCCTGTGCGATCTCACCATCGAGGCTGCCGAGAAGGGCAAGGACTACTCCCGCAACCTGCTCGAGAAGGCCGTCTCGAGCGGCCGGATCACGGCCGAGAAGCGCGACGAGATCCTCGGCCGCATCGTGGCGACCGATGACATCGCCGACCTCAAGGGCTGTGACTTCGTGGTCGAGGCGGTCTTCGAGGACCTGGGCGTGAAGCAGAAGGTCTTGGCGGAGATCCAGGACCTCATCTCCCCTGATGCCCTCGTAGCGACGAACACCTCCGCGCTCCCGCTCAAGGAGATGGTCGGCTCGGTCGAGCGTCCCGCGCACTTCATCGGCCTGCACTTCTTCAGCCCCGTCGACAAGATGCCGTTGCTGGAGATCGTCGTCGGCGAGAACACCTCCGACGAGGCGCTGGCCCGGGCATTCGACTTCGCCCAGCAGATCAGGAAGACCCCGATCGCGGTCAAGGATGTCTACGCCTTCTACGCCAACCGTGTGATCGCGCAGTTCATCGACCAAGCCGTTTCGCTGCTGGCCGAGGGTGCACACCCCGCCTCGATCGAGCAGGCCGCCACGCAGGCCGGCTTCCCGGTCGGCCCGCTGGCACTCCTCGACGAGGTCAACATGAAGACCACGCTGAAGATCCAGTACGGCGCTATCGCGGCCGCCGAGGCCGAGGGCACACCGTACGTCGAGACCGCTGGAACTGTCGTCCAGCCGAAGATGGTCGAGGAGTTCGACCGCCCCGGTCGTCTGCTCAGGCGCGGCTTTTATGACTACGCCGAGGACGGCACCCGTCTCGGCCTCTGGCCGCAGCTGCTCACCGAGTTCGCTCCCGAGACCTCCGGGCCCGAGGTCGAGATCCCGTTCGTCGACATGCAGGAGCGTATGCTCGTCGCGGCGGCGCTCGAGGCGGCACGCTGTTTCGAGTCCGGCATCGTGCGCACCGTCGCCGACGCCAACATCGGGTCGATCTTCGGCATCGGGTTCCCGGTCTGGACCGGCGGCACCCTGCAGTACATCAACCAGTACGCCGGTGGCGTGGCGGGCTTCGTCGCCCGCGCAGACGAACTGCGTGAGAAGTACGGCGAGCGGTTCGCCGTGCCCGACGGCTTGCGGGAGCGTGCCGCAAGCGGAGAGCAGTTCCGATGATGAGAAACGCGCACAGCCCATCGTCACGGGCAACGGCGCTGGCACCACTGACGCCGCAACGATCCCTCCGGCCGTGGCCGGGACGAGCGGGTGGCTGATGGGCGTCAACGAGGAGTGGCTGCCCCTCTCGCGCGCCGCGAGTCGTAGGGGCGTGGCCTGAGCTGATGTCGTTATGACACGATCACGCCTCGTGACACAGACCGAACCGAGATGGCGCCGTCTCGAGCCTGACCAACGCAAGCAGCAGATCCTCTCCGCCGCTGTCCGGCGATTCGGGTCAAGCCGTTACTCCGATGTGTCGGTGGCGGACATCGCGAAGGACGCGGGGGTCGCGCGCGGATTGGTCAACCATTACTACGGAAACAAGCGCGAGCTCTACCTCACTGTTGTCCGGACAATGATGTTCGTGCCGCCCCTCGAGGCGGCGGAGGTGCCGACGGGCAGCCGGCGCGAGCGCATCGACGCAGTTGTCGGATGGCTCATGGACATCGTCGAGGCTCATGGTCGTGGTTGGATCGCGATCGCGAGCTCCGGCACGGTTGGTACCGATCCGGAGGTGCAGGATCTCCTCGACAAGGCTGACGACCTTGCGGCCGAGCGTGTTCTCGACGTGGTCGACTTCGCCGGCACTCCGGAAGAACGAGCAGTTGCACTGGCGTCGGTCAGAGCCTTCGGTGGAATGGCCAAGGCGATCAGCCGTGAGCTGATCGAACGGCGGTCGATGACCAGTGAACAGGCCCGTCGCCATCTGGCCGTCGCTCTCGAAGCAATCCTGGGCGAGTTTGCGCCTAGTGAGCCCGGCCCCTAACGGGCGGTGGCTCACTGGAAGCTACGCCGAGTTGCGGTGGCGGTCCTCAGATACCGGAAATGGGAGTCGGAGCGGAAGCACGATGAGCGAATGGGCTCCGGCGCGGGAGATCTTGAGGCGTTCGCCACCACGGGTATCAGGGGACCAGGTTGCACCGCTGGGGACTTCCTGATCTGCTCGTCGGGCCTGCTCGAGCGCGCCAGCGGCGTCAAGATCGCGAAGGCGTGCAGCGTGGGATCGAGCTTCGCGATGCGCTGTAAGAGTTGTCGGATCACCCTCTACGGGCGACGCGCGGCCACGGCCTGTCGTGCCGGCCGGCTGGAGGGGTCGGGGAACATGGCGATCCATTCGCGGTTGAGCGCCTCGCGGTCGTTCGGGTCGGCGAGGTGGAACGTCATCTTGAGAATGTCGTCCGTGCTGCCGCCGGCTTCCGCCATCAGCCGGCGAACGTGTTCGAAGACGTAGGCGAACTGCTGGTCCGCGTCCGGTGACATCTCGCCCGTCTCTGGATCGCGCCCGGTAATAGCTCCGGTGGCGAGGAAGGGACCGATCCGACTGGCGGCAGGGATCGGGTTGACATGGCTGAATCCCGGGAGCTCGATGCTGACGCGCTGCTTGTGATCCGGCATGGCTCAGC
>JALZDD010000601.1 GCA_030862715.1 Actinomycetota bacterium
ACGACACGATGGTCGACCACGACGAGCTCGTCGGATCGGTCCTGGACTACCTCGACGAGAACGGGCTGGCCGACAACACCATCGTCATGTACTCCACCGACAACGGCCCGCACATGAACACCTGGCCGGACGCCGGCATGACGCCGTTCCGCAACGAGAAGAACTCCAACTGGGAGGGCGCCTACCGTGTCCCCGCCATGGTCCGCTGGCCAGGTCGCATCCCCGCCGGCGAGGTACGCAACGGGATCGTCAGCCACAACGACTGGTTCGTGACCCTGCTCGCCGCCGCCGGCGACACCGACATCGCCGACCGACTCAAGACCGGGACCGAGCTGGCCGGCACGACGTACAAGGTCCATCTGGACGGCCACAACCAGCTCGACTACGTCACCGGCGAGGCCCAGGAGAGCCCGCGCAAGCACTTCTTCTACGTCACCGACGACGGCGACCTGGCGGGCATGCGGTTCGACAACTGGAAGTTCGTCTTCCTCGAGCAGCGTCAGACCGGGACCCTGGCCATCTGGCTGGACCCGTACGTCGAGCTGAGGGCACCCAAGATCTACAACCTGCGTCTGGATCCCTACGAGAAGGCCGAGGGCACGTCCAACACCTACTACGACTGGTACCTGGACCACGTCTGGCTGGCCATCCCGGCGCAGGCCCACGTCGCGAAGATGCTGTCCTCGCTGGTCGAGTTCCCGCCCCGGCAGACTCCGGCGTCGTTCAGCATCGACCAGCTGATGGAGAAGCTCAAGGCCGGCATGACGAGCAGCTGATGACCAGCCAGACCATCACCGCCCGAGCCAAGACCAGGCAGCCGCTCGTCGACCTGCCTGGCGGCACCTTCACGATGGGGTCCGACGACCACTATCCGGAGGAGGCCCCGACCCACCGCGTGCGGGTCGGGGCGTTCTCGATCGACGCGCACCAGGTCACCAACGAGCAGTTCGCGAGGTTCGTACGCAAGACCCGCTACGTCACCGTCGCCGAGCGGCCGGTCGACCCGGCCGACTTCCCCGACGCGCCGCCGGAGAACCTGCAGCCGGGCTCGCTCGTCTTCACCCCCACACCCGGGCCGGTCGACCTCCGGCACGTCAGCCAGTGGTGGACCTGGACCCCGGGGGCGTGCTGGTCGGCGCCGGAGGGGCCGGGCAGCTCCGTCAAACGCCGCCCCGACCATCCCGTCGTCCACGTCGCGTTGGAGGACGCCCTCGCGTACGCCTCCTGGGCCGGCGCCGACCTGCCCACCGAGGCCGAGTGGGAGTACGCCGCTCGCGGCGGGCTCGAAGGAGCGGCCTTCACCTGGGGCGACGAGCCGCGCCCGGACGGCCGGATCATGGCCAACACCTGGGACGGACCCGACTTCCCGTGGCGGCACACCCGCGAGAGCGGCTTCTCCCGCACATCTCCGGTCGGAAGCTTCCCGGCCAACGGCTTCGGACTCTTCGACATGGCCGGCAACGTGTGGGAGTGGACCTCCGACTGGTGGACCGACCGGCACCCCGACGAGGTCGCGAAGCCGTGCTGCTTACCCGTCAACCCGCGCGGTGGCGATGCCGAGCAGAGCCTCGACCCCGCGCAGCCCCAGTTCAAGATCGCCCGCAAGGTCGTCAAGGGCGGCTCGCACCTGTGCGCCGACACCTACTGCCTGCGCTACCGGCCCGCAGCCCGTCGCCCGCAGATGGTCGACACCGGCACCAGCCATCTGGGCTTCCGCTGCGTACGACGCCCGGAGACCGAGGAACAGAAGGAGACAACGTGACCGAGCAACTGCTGTCGTCCTGGCGTCCGGGTGCCACCCGCGACGCCGTCGTGGCCTTCCTCGACGCCGCCGAGGAGGTGCCCGTGGCCGATCGGATGGCCTGCTTCGACAACGACGGCACCCTGTGGTGCGAACGCCCGTCGTACGTCCAGCTCGACTTCTTCCTCGACGCGCTGCGCACCAGCGTGGCGGCCGACCCGACGATCAAGGAGCAGGCCGAGTTCGCGGCCCTGCTCTCGGGTGACCAGCAGGCGATCGGCGACATCGGGCTGGAGCGGATCGCGATGGCACTCACCGGCCTCTTCAACGGCCTCTCTCCCCAGGACTTCACCGCGCGGACCCGCGACTTCATGGCTCGCGGGAAGCACCAGACTCTCGGGCGGCCGCACCGCACCTGCACCTACGTACCGATGCTCGAGCTCATCGCCGAGCTGCGGCGCCGCGACTTCTCGGTGACCGTCGTGACCGGGGGCGGGACCGAGTTCGTCCGCGCCATCAGCCAGGAGCTCTACGGAGTGCCGCCCGAGGCGGTGGTGGGCACGCTCATCGAGTACGACTACGCTCCGGACCCGCCGCGTCTGAGCCGGTCGGGGCGCTTGGTCGGTGCCGCCAACGAGGGCGCGGCCAAGGTGTCGAACATCCAGACCCAGCTGGGACGGCGTCCGATCCTCGCCGTCGGCAACTCCGGCGGAGACCGGGAGATGCTGGAATGGGCCGCGGCCGGCGAGGGTCCGACGCTCGCGCTGCTCGTCGACCACGACGACGCCGAGCGGGAGTTCGCCTACGTCAGCACCGCACAGACCTTCGCCGAGCCCGAGCCGATCACCGAGGTCGGCGCCCGGCTGGGCTGGACCGTGATCAGCATGGCCCGCGACTGGGAGACGATCTTCGCCTGAGCGGCCGAGTCGGCTCATCCTGACCGCAATCCCCGCCGAGTCGGCTCGTCAAGACG
>JALZDD010000647.1 GCA_030862715.1 Actinomycetota bacterium
CCAACCCGCGCTGCGGCCCCGAAACCGCCTGCCTCCCCCAAGGCGGCGGCGCCAGCGTCCGAACCGAATTCCCCCGAATCTCGGTCCGGACAGTCCCAAGGAGTACGCAGCAGACCCGCTGATACAAGGTCTCCAAGAATTTTCTCGCCGCCCTGCTCAGACCGACCGTGAGCACCTCCGGCGGCCCAACGCGAGTTGCTCGTTCCCCTCCCGGGTGCCGCACGACGCCACTAGCCTGCTACGCATGCCCGGCCCAGGAATGCTCACGCTGATGGTGCTGCCAGCAGTCATCGGCCTCATCATCGTCGCCCGCCCGAACGTCGCGACCTCTCTGACGAGCCTGCGCGGGAAGTGGCTGATCGTTCTCGTCGCCGCGCTGCAGTTCATGCACGTGGAGGGGTTGTGGCCAGATCAGGTCAAAGAGAGCGTCGAGCGGAGGGCATACGCCGTCCTGGTCCTGGTCATCGCGATTGCGTTCAGCTGGCTGAATCGTTCGCTCTGGTCTCGTCGCTCGGGCCGATGGGCTTTGTCGCTCATCCCGCTCGGAACCGCGTCGAACTCGATACCGATCGCGTTCCTCGGAGCGATGCCCTACAGCCTCTCGGGCGCGCGCGCCGCCGGCTACTCCAACGCTGAGCTGGCGACCGACGCGCCCGGCTACATCCGCCTGGACGACGTGTCACAACTTTGGATCCCGCTCGCCGACCTCATCCCCATCCCTGTGCTGATGAAGGTTGTCAGCGTCGGCGACCTGCTTCTCTTCCCTGGTCTGGTGCTCCTGGTTGTCGCCTGTTACCGGCCCAGTGGCGAGGACCGTTCTGACAGCACCGATCAACCGAACGATTCCGTCCAGTCGTCGGCGTAGCCGCGCCGATTCTCACCTCTAACCCCCACGAGAGGAGGAACACATGAACACGAGTGGACTCAAGGCACGCGCCTACCTTGCCGCGACCACCACCGTCACCACGGCACTGGCGATCTACGCATTTGCAGCGCCTCACAACCAGGGCCACTGACGTGATGCCGATGGCCAATTCGTCCGGCCATCCTGTGAACCATAGAGGAGCGACGACAAAGACCATGAGCGACTTCAAAGCCCGTGCCTATCTCGCGGCCACGACCACAGTGACGACCGCCCTGGCGATCTACGCCTTCGCGGCGCCACACAACAAGCCGAACTGAACGTTCACCTACACGTCGGACGCAAGCTAGTTGACCCGAGAGGAGGACCAGATGAGCACGAGCGGACTCAAGGCACGCATATACCTTGCGGCGACGACTACCGTCACGACGGCGCTGGCGATCTACGCATTTGCGGCACCTCACAACCAGCCTGACTGACGGGCACCAGCGTGTCTGGCCATCTGACTAGTCCTGTGACCAGAAGGGGGTGACGACAACGATCATGAACGACTTCAAAGCCCGTGCCTACCTCGCGGCCACGACCACGGTGACGACCGCCCTGGCGATCTACGCCTTCGCGGCGCCACACAACAGGCCCACCTAAGCCTCGATTGGATGGGTGGGGGCCCAGCCGGTCCTCACCCATCTACGTTGGTCGCGGTCCCTACGAGAAACAGACGAACGGCGCAGGAGCGGAGTCGGCGTCCGCTGTGGGAACGGCACCAGCGAGTGCCTCCGCAGGGACCAGACCCTTGGCGAGCCCAGCGTGGAGATCACTGAAGACTTTGTATGCGACCTCGTCGGCCACAACCGCTGGTGAGGCGATCACCACCCGAGTGCCGGCGTGGAGCCAGGCCCCGACGAGGCCAATCAACTCCTCGCCCCATCTGACGTTCGACCGCCCGACCTCGCACGCCGACAGCAGCACGACGTCGGGAACTGCGGCAAGAAGATCGATGTCGTACCCGTGCCAAGCGCCGTCGGTCAGCTCCACGCCTGAGAAGAGCGGGTTCTCGGCCGAGTGACGCCCGTGGGCAGCTATGTGCAGTACGTCGACCTCTTGGGCGAGGCTCGCGACCGCGTCGGCTGAGGCCTCATCGCCGGATAGGCACCGCGCACCGGGCCAGGAGGTAGCGCTCACTGCGACTTCGTCGGGTGCCCTCATCACGCGGGGTCCGGCGACGAATCCGGCTGAGTCCAGCCGAACTGGAGTGGCTCTGCGCGCCAGCCAGGTAGTGGCGCTCTGTGCCACAGTGACCGGCCTGCCAACGAATCCCGTCAGCAAGGTCCACGGGACAGGCGCCAAGATCGCAGACGGTGTGAGAACGACGGGCCTTTCGCCGATGTAGTCGATCAGTGGAGCGACCAGCATGTTCGAAAGCCGAGTCATGCGGTCTACAAGGTCGCCGCGCACGGCAGCGCCTAGAGGACCCGGCAGGTGCGTAGCCGCGACGTCGAGATCGGGCAGAAGGCCGCCCAGCATGCCGCGGAGGGACCCGCTGTCACCGAGGTCGACGCGCTTCACAGCATCAGCGGTCACCACGAGAGCGACGACGCGCTCCGCTGCGACGACGTAAGCCACCAGGGCACACTCGTCGAGGCGCTCTTGCAGGTCGCTCAAGGAGATCGGATCGGCCACCTGACCCGAGCCTTTGACCTGCCAGGCGCGCTCCCGAATCTCTTGCCTGAGTTGGGCTTCCCGTTCAGCAGTGACGCCGCCGCGGAGCTCAGCAAGCATCTCGGCCAACGCCGGGTCTGACGGCGGGCGCACCGATTGGACCCGTGACGCCAACATCCGAGCACGCTCCGACCACTCGAAGAGCACATCCGCATCGCCTGAGTCGACGGCCAGCTCCAAACCCCGGCGAGCGAGGGTGCGGCCGTGCCCGGCGACGTTGGTCTGCAGGTCGAGGCTTCCGAACGAACTCTGCCACCGATGAAACTCGTCGAGCCCAGCCCGAATCTCGCGGAGCCCAGAGACAGCACGACCAGCAGCTACCGCCAACTCGGCTCGTAGCTCTCGCTCCAGGAGGCGGATGTCGATCGGCGCCTCCGGCGGAACCGGACCGATGACCCTGCCGCTCGCCGGTCTCGTTGGCAAACCGGCGTTCTCTGCCGAACGGATGCGCGCGAGCCTGGCCTGCAAGCGCACTCGGAGCGCCGGCCAATTCAGGCCTTGTTCCTCGAGCGGACTGGCCAGCGCCTCGCCGTCCTCGCTCGGATCTTGGCCTGCAGTCACGGCCGCCTCGAACGCCACCGCCCGCGCCCTCAACGCCAGCCCTGGCGCCTTGGCCTCTTCGAACCACCCCAGAGCCGAGCGCGCCACCCGCTCGGCCTCGGTCGGATCAGTCGCCACCAGATGGGACGCCAGCACCAACTCGGCCTCTCCTTGCCGCTGCCGCTGCGCCTTCGATCCGTACGCCTCCGCCGCCTGCCGGAGCATCTCGCCACCCTGCCGCGTCAGCCCCGCCGCCATCAGTACCTCGGCCCGGTCCGCGTCGCACACCGCCTTGACCAGGGGCCCCGCTTCGGCCTGAAGATCGTACGACGACTCCATCAAAGCGAGCGCGCCGACCAGGTCGCCGGAGAGGAAGAGCGCGTACGCGCGGTTATGGTCGGCCTTGGCAGCCGAAACGTCCTCTCCCGACTCACGATAGTAGGCAGCTGCGGTCTCGAAGTCCGCCGCGGCGGAAATGGTGGCGTGGCGGTCGAGATGAACAGTGCCGCGGTTAAGGTACGCCCTGGCTAGCTCCAACCGATCGTCGAGCGCATCGATCGACTGGTCGAATGCCTCAAGCGCTTCCTGTGCACGACCAGCGCGCCGGAGCAATGTCGCACGCTGTTGCAGCAGAGCGCCCCGCGTGGCTCGGGCCAGATCCTCAAAGCGCAGTGCTCGATCGCACAACGCAAGGGCGTGATCCAGATTTGAACGGTCTGCCGCGATGTACGCCAACGTTGACTCGACCCGCGCCACCAAGGCCGGGTCCGCGGCCGCCCTCAACGCCTCTTCAAGCAGATCCTTGGCATCATCGAGCCTGCCTGCGTTAACCGCAGACACGCCACGTTGATGCAGCTCGTCAGGGCTGGCCGTCCCCATGTCAGCGCGCTTCTGAGCCTTGTCTCAATGACGTCAGACCCTCCAGGGCTGCCCAAAGCCGCGCAGTGTCCTGCGTCAGGTCACCGGATGGCCCAGCGTCGAGGAGCCGTTGCGCGATACGTCCAGCAAGCAAGGGCGCTGCGAAGGACGTGCCGCTCCAGGTGCCGAAGCCCCCGCCGAAATCATCCGGATCAATCGATGCGCGAGGCCTTCCCTGGAACTCGGTGGCGATGGCCGCTTGGTAGCCCCCCTGGAAGGTCACCGGGAATGTGCTGACCAAGCCCGCTCCCCGGTCATAGGCACGTACCCACGGCCCTGAGTTGCTGAACAGCGCATCGGTCGTGCCGTTAGGATTCAGGGCTCCGACCGAAACGATCGGAAGCATGTTTGGGCGAAGCTGGACGGGGCTGTTTCCGTCGCTCCACGGAGCGAAGGCTGCTGGAAACAGAGGGCGCGACGTGGCGTCGTTGCCGGCCGAGCAGACGACGAGTGTCCCGTTAGCCGACAGGTCGGCAAGGATGTCATAGAGCGTCCCGTCGAAGAGCTCATCCTCTGGCGTCTCGTGGTAATAACCCATCGACAGCGTCAACACGTCGATGCGCCGACCGCGCGGATCACCCTTCCGATAGAGATGCACCAACTCTGCGATCTGGGCGAGAGCAGTGATCCAGCCCGTTTCCGCGATCGGGCCGTCCGGCGGCACGATCCGCCAAGAGAGGATCTCAGCGTCGGGGCAGGCTTGGTGCACCAAGCCGGCGATGAATGTCCCGTGTCCCGCCAACGGGTCGATCAAGCCATCTAGGGGACCGACCTGATCGGCGTCCAGCTCCGAATTGGGGACGCTAGACGGCCACCCGATCGCGTGGCCGTCGAGTTGCACGTCACGCTCGACGAACTCCAACCACGGGTGTGGGCCACAGCCGGTGTCGAGAACGGCGACGACAGGTCGCTCGTCGATCTCGTCGTCTTTCCGCCTCCAGGGCCCCGCTCCGACGAAGGCAACGGGTTGACGTCCTCCCGTTCCCAGCGGGTCATATCCACTCTCGTTATTGGCCTCGTTATGCGGGTTCGACTCGTTATGCGGGTTCGACTCGTTATGCGGGTTGGACTCGTTGTGGGGATTCGACTCGTTGTGCGGAACTGGCACCAGCACATGTTCGAGGCTCACACCGCGAACGTTCTCGGGACCGTCCGCTCGCAGGTACTGGAGAACCGTCCACGCGTCAGGAGCCTGCGATGCCCGACCCGGCCGCACCGCCAGCCGCACACGTCGTACGCCGAAACGCAACTCCGTCGCACACTCCGGCTCATCCTCGGCGATCGCTCGCCAGCCCAGACCCTTGGCAGCCTTCTCAATCCGCTTGAAGGTGTCTTCGAAGTCGACCGACTTGGATACGAGCAGGACAGCCGAGGAGTAGATGGTCGAGCGGGCAGAGACGCCGTCGACCGCGACCGCGTTGGTTGGGTCAAGGACGCGGGCCTCGGTCGATCCGTACGCCACTGACAACCGTGGCTCACTCTTGGGGTGCACTGTTACTCCTGGGTCAGATCTCGAACGTGGGGGTGAGAAAGGCGGCGGAGCCGTCGGCGGGCTCGAAGCGGAGTCGGATGAGGCCGGCGGGCAACGAGGTGAGCTCGAAACGACCCGAGGCTCCGAGGGTGACGGCGACGATCGGCGTACGGACTTCGTCGGCGCGGACGGCGCGGACGGTCATGGGTGAGCCGGGGACGACCCAGCCGTCGAGGCGGGCGGTGGTGTCGGTGTCGG
>JALZDD010000661.1 GCA_030862715.1 Actinomycetota bacterium
CTCGAGATCGCGTACGCCGTCGACGCAGCCTCCTTCGCCGCCGGGTTCCTCGGGGTCGTCGGCCTCCCGGCTCTCGCGCCCGCGACCCGGACGAGCGGCGGCGGAGTCCTCGAAGGCCTGCGCTTCGCCGCCACCCAGCCGGTCGTACGCGGCGTGCTCCTCGTCGACCTCGCGGCCACCGTCCTGGCCATGCCGGTCAGTCTGTTTCCCCTGGTCAACGAGACCCGGTTCGGCGGCGATCCCCGTACGCTCGGACTGTTCCTGACCGCGATCGCGGTCGGTGGCGTGGCGGCCTCGCTCTTCTCCGGTTCGTTCACCAGACGCAGCCGACCGGGCGTGATCACGATCGGTGCCGCTGCCGTGTGGGGCGCCAGTCTCGGCGCCGTCGGGCTGGTCACCTCACCGTGGCTGTGCCTCGCCCTGCTCGCGGTCGCCGGTGCCGCCGACTCGGTCAGCGTGGTCACCCGCGGGACGCTGATCCAGCTCGCCGTTCCCGACGACCTGCGCGGACGCACCGCCGCGATCGAGATGATCGTCGGCGCCGGCGGGCCTGAGGTCGGCAACCTCCGCGGCGGCGCCGTCGCCCAGCTCACCTCGGGCTCGTTCGCCCTGGTCAGCGGCGGCATCACCTGCCTGCTCGCCCTCGCCGCCGTCGGCGCCACCTCCCGGCCGATGCTCGCCTTCCGCACGGGGGCCACAAACTCGAAGATCGCAGCCACCGGGTGACTGCGATCTTCGAGCTACGGCTGCTGCCGGCGTACGGAATGTCCTACTTGAGCTCGCGCTTGAGGATCTTGCCGGTGGCGGTCATCGGGAGGGCGTCGACGATCTCGACGATGCGCGGGTACTTGTAGGCCGCCATCTGCTCCTTGCTCCAGGCGACGATCTCCTCGGGGGTCGCGGAGGCGCCGGGCTTGAGCACGAGGACCGCCTTGATCTCTTCACCGTGGGAGTCGTGCGGGACGCCGATCACGGCGGCCAGCGAGACGGCCGGATGGGTCAGCAGGACCTCTTCGATCTCGCGCGGGTAGACGTTGAAGCCGCCGCGGATGATGAGCTCCTTGGCGCGGTCGACGATGTAGTACCAGCCGTCCTCGTCGCGCTTGGCGAGGTCGCCGGAGCGGAACCAGCCCTCGTCGGTGAGCACCTCGGCGGTGGCCTCGGGGCGGTTGTAGTAGCCCTTGAAGATGTTGTGGCCCTTGATCGCGATCTCGCCGATCGCGTCGGGGGCCCACTCGATGTCATCCCACGACGCGGGGTCGATCAGGCGCATCTCGACACCGGGGATCGGGACACCGATCGAGCCCGGACGCACCGGCTGGCCGTAGAGCGAGAACGACGCCACCGGGGAGGTCTCGGAGAGGCCGTAGCCCTCGAGGATGGTCACGCCGAAGCGCTTCTCGAACTCCTTGTGGATCTCGACCGGGAGGGCCGAGCCACCGGCGGCGGCGACGCGCAGGTTCTTGGCGAGGGCGTCCACGTCGGTGTCCTCGGCGAGAGCACCGAGCAGGCCCCAGTACATCGTCGGTACGCCGGCGAAGAACGTGACGCTCTCCTTGAGCATCGTCGCCAGGGCGGCCACGGCGTCGAAGCGGGGCAGCAGCACGACGGTGCCGCCGAAGGCGATCGCGCCGTTCTGCACCACGGTCTGACCGAAGGCGTGAAAGAGGGGCAGCACCGCGAGGTAGGTGTCGGGCCGCTCGGCCGAGGCACCGAAGAGGTCGGCGCCGGCCAGCGCGTTGTCGCGCATGTTGCGGTGGCGCAGCTCGGCGCCCTTGGGCTGCCCGGTGGTGCCGGAGGTGTAGAGGATGACCGCGGTGTCGTCCTCGTCGGTGGCCATGGTGTCGAAGGTCGGCGGCTGCGTCCCGATGCCCTGGCCGAGCGTGGTCACGCCCTCGATCGGCGACGCGGCGGTCGGGTCGACGGTGATCAGGAAGAGGTTCTCGACCCCGGCCTCCTGCGCACCGGCGTGCGCCTCGGCGCCGATGGCGAGCTCCGGCGTGCCCTCGAAGGCGAAGAGGGCCTTCGCGTCGGAGTCCTTGAGGTGGTAGGCCACCTCGCGCCCCTTGAGCAGCACGTTGAGCGGCACGACGGTGGCACCGGCCTTGAGGATGCCGAAGTAGACCATCGTGAAGTAGGGCAGGTTCGGGCTCATCAGGGCGACCCGGTCGCCCGTGCCGATGCCCTTGCTCGCCAGCAGGTTCGCGACCTGGTTGGCGGCACCGTTGATCTGGGCATAGTTCAGACGGATGTCTCCCAGCACGATCGCTGTGCGCTCGGGATAGTTCGCCGCGGAGTCTTCGAGCAGCGAAGCGAGGTTGTACGTGGACACATGGCCTCCAGTGGTGTGCGTGTTACGCGTCACAACCTACCCGTGCGTAGCTTCTCGCGGAACACGGTCTCGACTTTTACTGCGACACGTGTCCCTGAAACTTTGCCTGCTGTTCTTCAGAAGCGGTGGCCGGTGAGCTTCTCGTACGCCTCGACGTACTTCGCCCGCGTGCGCGCGACGATCTCCTCGGGCAGCTCCGGCGGCGGACCACC
>JALZDD010000662.1 GCA_030862715.1 Actinomycetota bacterium
GGCTGTAGTCGAGCCGGATCAACCGGGGCGGCGTGGCCGACCCCTTGCCGACAGCGATGATGCCCCCGAAACCATCTGCCGCGAGCTGGTCCTCGTCCCAGACGGTGATCTTCAGGCCGCTCTCGGCTGCCAGTGACGTCGTCTGCTCGGCGAGCCAGGCGGGGTTCTTCAGATTGCTCGGGACCGAGGCGAAGAACCGCGCACGCCAGCCGGCGCGCGCGATCGCCTGGGCCCGGTCCAACGCTGCCGCCTGGTCATCGCCGAGGTCGGCCAGAGTGATCGTCTCCACCGGTTTCCACGGCGCGCCCTCGGAGCGCCAGTGGAAGAGGAAGGACCCGAGTGTCGCGCCGACCACGAACGGCTCCAGCCCGACCTCCGGGTCGGCCGCCGGAATGGTCGTGACCACGTCGGACCGATCCCGCACTGCGCGAGCCAGTGCTGCCCCCGCCCGCCGGAAGTCGTCGCGACGTTGCGCGCCGACACCGATCAGGAGGATCTGTCGCAGGGTGCCGGAGCCGGTGACGGCGTACGTCGTCACCTCACCGGCACTGCCGGTGGCACCTTCGAACTCGAGGTGACCCAGGAGGTCGTGGTGGTCACCGAGGTCGGCGGCACCAGGACCGATGACCAGCGCATCGTCGCCCGGAATGACCGGCAACGCGATGATCTCGGCATCGAGGCCCTCCGGACCGAGCGGGTTGAGCGTGAAGGTGGGCGGCCCAACCTGCGGCGGCAGAGCCTGCGACGGCAGAGCCGGTGACGGCAGCGTTGTGGTCATCTACGCGTTCAGCCCAAGACCTTTGATCTCTTCGCCGAGTGCGGCGGCCTCTTCGGCGTTCAGTTCGACGACCAACCGGCCACCACCCTCGAGCGGGACGCGCATCACGATGCCCCGACCTTCCTTGGTGACCTCCAGCGGACCGTCTCCCGTCCGCGGCTTCATCGCCGCCATGCGGCACCTTCTTCCGTGTCTCGCGTGTCGGCGCTCACCTGCCGGATGGCCTCGGAGCGCGCATTGCACGTCCATTATCCCTCATCAGGTCAGCAGACCTGACGGCAAGGTGGGAGTTTCGGCGGGTTGACCTGCCTTCGAACCTGTCAGATGACCGAAGTTCCGTACGCCCAGGTCAGCCAGATCGCGAGGATCACCAGCGTGATGTGCACCACGATGGCCGCTCCGGAGGACTCGTGGAACGCTCCGTCCCGGTCGCCGCGGTCGTCTCCGACGGGCCGGTCGTAGGCGTCGTCGTAGCGCTCGTCGTAGCCGCGGTCGTAGGCCTCGTCGTAGTCGTAGCCCTGTGCGTACGCCTGGTCATAGCCCTGGTCGTAACCCTGGTCGTAGCTCGGGTGGGCCCGCTCGTCGTAGCCCGGGTCCCGCTGACGTCGACGCGGCTGCGCGTCGGGCGCGGGCGGGGCCGGAGCAGGAGGCTCGGTCCGGTCGCGGTTCCGGTCCCGGTCGCGCGGACCGTAGGACTCGAAGGAGTAGGGATCGTACGTCTCCGGCTGCTGCCCCGACTGGCGGCCGGGCTGCCGGCTCGGCGCGGGCGGCGGCGCAGGCGCCGGTGCGGGCTGTGGTGCGGGTGCCGGTTGGGGCGCGGGCCTGGGCGCCGGGCGCGGTGCGCGCGGCGGGCTC
The DNA here is from genome assembly GCA_030862715.1 of Actinomycetota bacterium. Next base: position 1,634 of record JALZDD010000662.1, read on the forward strand.
GGCTGCTGTTGGCCCGGGTAATCCGAGTAGCTGCTGTCGCGGCGGTATCGGCGGTCGGCGAACTCGTCGTGGCTGTCGTTGCGGCGGTCGTCGTAGCGGTCATCGTAGCCACGCGAGCGGCGCCGCGGCGGCTCCTGACGACGACCCCACGGGTCCTGGCCGCCCTGGGTCCGGCCCGGCTCTGCCTGACCCGGCTGAGGCTGCTCGGGCGCCGGACGCTGAGGGGCCGGGCGCTGAGGCGCTGGCCGCTGGGCAGCCGGGCGCTCACGCATCGGCTGCTCCGGGGCTCGCCGCTCCTGAGCGGGTCGCGCGGGTGCCGGGCGATCCTGCCGCGGCCTGGCGGGAGCCTCAGGGGCCGTCGCCGGGGGCATGGGCTGGTGACGTACGGGCTGCTGGGGCGCCGGCGGCGGGGGTGCGGCTGCTCGCCGCGGTGGCCGCTGCGGGGAGGGC
>JALZDD010000672.1 GCA_030862715.1 Actinomycetota bacterium
TCTCCGCCTCGCAGAGCTCGGGGAACTCCTGGGCGACGTGGGCGACCGGGCAGTGCTGCTGGCACAGCTGCTCACCTGCGTCATGACCGTTGATCAGCGGCAACTCCCTGACGGAGGCCGCATAGCCGTTGGCCGTGAACACATTTGCGAGCACCTGCGCGGGGCTGAGGTCCGTCTCGCTGGCGGCGATCCGGTCCAGTCCCTGCTTGATGAACGCCGCGCGGCGCTCCGCGAATTCCCGCACGGCTTCCTCGCCGGCCACCTCGGAGAGGAACCGCAGCGCCTCGACCGCCAGGTCGTCGTACTTCTTCTCGAAGCCGTCCCTACCCTGGTCGGTGAGCGCGAAGAGCTTGGCCGGGCGGCCCCGCCCACGCGTGGACGCGGTGCGCGGCTCGCGCTGCTCCACCGCCTCCTCCTCGGCCAGGGCGTCCAGGTGGCGCCTAACCGCGGCCGGGGTGAGATCGAGCCGCTTGGCCAGCGTCGCAGCCGTCTGCGGACCGTCGACGAGCAGCGAGCGAGCGACCCGCTGGCGGGTGCTCTCCTCGTTGGTCTCTGCGGGGCGCAGAGTGCTCTCGTCGAATTTCACAACACCATTGTGACGTTATTCCCCCAAGCGATTCAACGAAGGCAACCCTTACTTGCTCATCGGGCAGCGACAACGTGTCGTAGGTCACCACCGCATCCCGCTCAGCGGCGCACTGATCAGCCTGTCGGCATCCCGTCGAGGGTCGGGGAGGCGAGGGCGGCGACGCCGACGTAGACGACGTCGGGCGGCAGCCAGCGGGTGCCACGGTCGGAGCGCAGGACCGCGCGACCGCGTTCGAGGTCGAAGATGCCGACCCGGGTGCGGCCGCCGGAGCGCACGATCGCGACCTCACCGCGCGTGGGCCTGCGGGGGTTGATCATCAGGTCGGATCCGGGCGGCAGGCCGAGGGAGGCGAGGTGGGCACCGACAAGACGGTGGACCTGCGCTCCCGCTTCCGGCGCAGGCGCAGGTGATCGCTTCGTGGGCGATGACACCGCGTCGAGAGCGACGTCGAACGGCAGCGGCACGTCGCACCGGGATGCGCCGCCAGTCGATCTCATGTTCGAAAGCGTATCGGTCGGCGACACCACACGGAACCACCAAGGGACCGCGGATTCGTCCATGCGCCCTGCTCTTCCACCCGTCGCAATGGTCCGAGACACGGGGGTCTTCCCCATCGACCGTCCGAGCGAGGAGGCAGGCCCGCCATGGACGTACGTTCCCGAGGACATGACTCGCGCCCTCGGCCCGACTTCGACCTGGTCCACCTCTCCGAGCCGCGCCGCCTGAACCCGCGGCTGCCGTGGAGCCACCGCCTCGGGATTCGGCAGCGCCGCTGAACCCGCCAGCAGACACCAGCAGCCGCTCGGTCTCAGGCCAGGCGGGAGGGGAAGCCGCCGGTGGCGATCGGGCCCCAGCGGTTCGGGGTGATCCGGAGGAGGGACTTGCCCTGGTCGACCATGGCCTGGCGGTACTCGTCCCAGTCGGAGTGCTCGCCGGAGATGTTGCGGAAGTAGGTGACGAAGGCGTCCAGCGCTGCCCCACCGCTCGCCGCGTCGAGGACCTCGGCCTCGCCGTCGACCTGGACCCAGGCGCCGTTCCACTCCTCGGAGAGGACCATCACGCTCACCTGCGGGCGGATGCGGGCGTTGCGGGTCTTGGCCCGTTCGGGGTAGGTCGCGATCACGATCCGCCCGTCGTCGTCGACGCCGCCGGTGACCGGCGAGAGCTGGGGGGACCCGTCGGCTCTGCTGGTCACCAGGATCATCTGGTGGCGGGGACGTACGAACTCCAGGAGTCCCTCGAGATCAACGGTCGTGTTCGTCGCGATCGTGCGTGCCATGGTCCCCAGCCTGCCAGGTGAACCCATCCGGGTCGGTGAAGGCCTCGCTGCCGCCGCCCAGGACGATTCCGTACGCGGCATCCGGGTCGACCGCGACACCGGTCTCCTTCTCCAGGGCGCGCAGCGGATAGATCGCGAGCTGGACGGCGCCGGGAGCGGCCTCGAACTCGGCGTACTTGCCTCCGAAGCTCCGCTTCACGCCGAGCCCGCGCTCGGCGTAGAACCGCTTGCTCGCCTTGACGTCGGCGACGCCGAGGAGCAGGACGATGTCGTCGATCTCGCGGGTGGCGGGGCCGTTGTCCTTCTTCGCCGAGGTGGCGATCTTCCAGATCGAGCCGTCGGGGGCCTGGACGATCCCGCCGTAGCCCCAGAACGACTTCTCGACCGGCTTGAGCGAGGTGGCGCCGACCGTGAGCGCGGAGTCGACGAGGCTGTCGACCGTCGAGGGCTGGCCGACGACCAGGGAGATCGTGAACGGCCGGCCGGTGCCGGTGCCCGGGCCCTGGCGTACGGAGATCTGGTCGGTGAGCCCGAAGGCCTTCTCGTAGAACGCGCGGGCGTCCGTGGGGTCTGCTGCGTCGAGGGTGATGGTCTGAAGTGTGAACATGTCTCGACCTTAGGAATCCCGGGGCCTTGCGAGCTTCTCGATTCCTGACCGCCTTGCCTGTTGATCTTCTGAGCAGAAATTGTGTCTGGGACACCGCGTCATAGACCTGGGGGCATCCCGTCTCATCCCCGCGTTGGCCGTCCTTCGGTGGGAGTTGGGCGGCCAACGTCCTTACAGGCACCTAAGAATCCATAGGATCGCACCTACGCGATTGGGCCGGTGGCGTGCGCCTTCTTAGACTGCCGCCGTGGACTCTTCCGTCGCCAGGCCTGCTGTCGAGGTACGCGACCTGCGCATGACCTATGGCGACAAGACGGCCGTCGACGGACTCTCGCTGAGCGTCGCGGAGGGCTCGATCACGGCCGTGCTCGGGCCCAACGGCGCCGGCAAGACGACCACGCTGGAGACCTGCGAGGGCTACCGCAAGCCCCAGCAGGGAACGGTACGCGTCCTCGGGCTCGATCCCATCGCCGACCGCAAGCAGCTGCTCCCCCGGATCGGGGTGATGCTGCAGGGGCAGGGCGCCTGGAGCGGCGTACGCGCCATGGAGATGCTCAAGCACATCGCGCGGCTGCACGCGCATC
>JALZDD010000683.1 GCA_030862715.1 Actinomycetota bacterium
ACCTTCAGCCTGGCCAAGGCGTACGCCGCAGGTAGGGCGACCAGCAGCGTGACGACGGTCGTCCCGACCGCGATGATGCCGCTGTTCAGGAGCCCGCGGGCGATGTCCCCGTCGGAGAAGACCGCACGCGCGTACGAGCCGGTGGTCGGGGGTAGCGGAAGCAGGTCCGGCGGCGTCGCGAAGATGTCTTCCGCGCCCTTGAAGGACGTGTTGAGCATCCAGTAGACGGGGATCAGGTAGACGGCCGTGATGAACACGGCTGCGAACGGCAGCAGGCGCCGGGAGACGGCGGTCATGCGCCCTCCTCGCTCCGGAGGGCACGGAAGTAGACCAGCGCGAGCGCGATGGAGATCACCATCAGCACCGTGGTCGCCACCGCCGCGGTGTCGAACCGGGAGAACTCGAAAGCCTCGTTGTAGGCGTACACCGGCAGTGTCTCGGTTGCGTTGCCGGGTCCTCCGCCGGTCATCAGGAAGATCGTGTCGAAGGTCTTGAAGGTGAAGATGAAGATCAGCAGCGTGACCGTCAGGCTGACCGGTCGCAGCAGCGGGAAGGTCAGCGAGCGGAATTGTTGCCATGCGGAGGCACCGTCGATGCGGGCAGCCTCGTAGTAGGTCGGCGAGATGCCCTGGAGCCCGGCGGCCAGCAGGATCATCGCGAACGGCGCGAAGCTCCAGGCCGTCGCCACGGTCACCGCCAGCAGAGCGGGGTTCGGCTCTCCGAGCCAAAACAGGTCGCGGTCGAGCAGACCCAGGCCGCTGAGCGCAGCGTTGAGCAGTCCATAGCTGCCATCGAGCAGCCAGCGCCACACGTTGGCGCTGACCACCGTGGGCAGGATCCAGGCCAGCAGTAGCAGCGCGCGTAAGACGTTGCGGCCCCGGAACTCACGGCGGAACAACAGCGCGAGGCCCAGCCCGACCGCGAACGCGATCGCCACCGTGCCGATGGAGTAGACCAGCGAGACGACGACTGCGTGCCAGAACTCGGAGCGCCCGAGCTGGTCTCGGTAGTTGTCGAGCCCGACCCAAGCGGCGCCGCCCTGGACGACCTCACGTAGGCCGACGTCGAAGAAGCTCTGCAGGATGTTGTAGATCAGTGGGTAGACGACGGTGAGGACGACGAAGACCACCGCCGGGGCGAGGAAGAGGTACGGCGCGAGATTCGGCCGTCCATGCCCCGGCCGGACCGTCGTCCGCGCGGCCGGCGCCGACCGAACGAGGGAACTCGCCGCCACCTCCGTTGCGCAAGCGCCAGAGTACGGACGCGGCGGCGTGTTGCTCTTATGGTTCACTCGCTGACGCTCGTTCACGACCCGAGCGCGCCGTCGATCTTGGCCTGCGCCGCCGTGGCGGCGTCGGCCGGGCTGCTGCTGCCGCTGATCGTGGCCTGCAGGGCCTCCTGGATCGCGGTCAGCGACTCGTTGGAGTGTGTCGCGACGTCTCCCTCGGGCGCCCAGGCGTTCTCGAGCTGGTCGGCGAAGGTCTTGCGGATCGGGTCCTCGACCGCCTTGGGAACGTCGTCGCGGGCAGGCAGCTTGTTGCGGGCAGGGAGGTACTCCTCCAGAACCGACGGCTCCTGCAGGTGGGCGATCAGGTCCCAGGCAGCGTCCGGGTCTCCGCTGCCCGCGCCGATGGTGAGGTTCTCCGCCGAGAGGAAGCTCTTGGAGACCTCGTCCTTCGGCAGCGGTGCCACGTCCCAGTTCAGGTCCGGCACTTCGTCACGCAGGATGTTCACGTACGTCGCCGAGTTGATCATCATCGCGGCGTTGCCGCTCGCGAAGTGGGTCTTGGCGTCGTCCTCGAGCCAGGTCAGGAACCCCTTCGAGAGCCCGCCGTTGTCGACCATCCGCTTGTAGGACTCCAGCGCCGCGGCGCCGGTCCCGTCGCCGAAGGTCTTGAGATCTCCGCCGGCCGCGAGCTGGCGGAGCAGGATCCCGGTGGCCCCCTCGGCGCCCTCGCGCCCGGAGACGGCCAGGCCGTACTTGACCTCCTTGGCCAAGGTCGCGGCGGTGCTCTCCATCTCGTCCCAGGTCGCGGGAGGCTGCACTCCGGCCGCCTCGAAGACGTCCTTGTTGTAGTAGAGCGCGTAGTCGTCCGCGACGTGCGGGATGCCGTACGTCTTGCCGCCGACCTGCGTGGTCTCCCAGCTCGTGGGGTAGTAGGCGTCCTGCTCGCCCCACTCCTCGACCTGGTCGGTGATGTCCTCGATCACACCTGCCTCGGCCATCTGCTGGGTGTCGAAGGCGTTGATCAGGGCGACGTCGGGGCCCTCACCTGCGGCCGCGCCCTGCTGCAGGGTGCGGTTGAAGTCCTCGAAGGGGATGAACCGGATCTTCACCTTCACATCGTCGTTCTCAGCGTCGTACGCCTCGAGGGCGTCGTAGAGCGGCTTGCCGGTCGGCATCTGCTCATCGCCGTAGTACTGCCAGACCGTGACCGTTCCGTCCGAGGAGTTCGACTCGGCCTCGCCGCCCAGCGCGCCACAACCCGTGAGCGAGATGGCCAGCATGGAGACGAGACCGCCAACGGCGGTGCGGCCGCCGAGGTGCGTGCGAGTTCGGATCATGACGTCCTCCGAAGTGAGGGTGTGTGACACCGATCACAGTAGTCAGA
>JALZDD010000692.1 GCA_030862715.1 Actinomycetota bacterium
AGTCGTAGGCCCTCGGTGAGTGCCCAGGCCGCGTACTTCGTGGCCGAATAGACGGCCGAGGTGGGAACCACCTCGTGGGCACCGATGGACGCGATCGTCACCACATGGCCGCCGCCCTGCGCCTTGAAGTGCGGGAGGGCGGCTGCGATGCCGTGTAGAAGGCCCCTGACGTTGACGTCGAGCATGCGGTCCCACTCGTCGACCAGCAGCGCGTCCAGCCGCGACAGCAGCATCACGCCGGCGTTGCCGACCACGACGTCGAGGCGGCCGTGACGCGCCACGACGGAGTCGACCAGACCGGCGACCTCGGCACGGTCGCTCACGTCGAGACGGTGAGCCTCGGCGCTGTGTCCGCTGTCGCGGAGCTCGGCGGCGACCGCCTCGAGGCGCTCCGTGCGCCGAGCGGCCAGAACCACGTGGTGGCCCTCGGCCGCCAAGCGCCGAGCGGTTGCCTCACCGATTCCGCTGCTCGCACCGGTGACCAGGACTGTCTTGGATGTCTTCGTTTCTGTCATGCCTCAACCCTGCTGCCGTCCGCGGCCACCATGAAGGCCACGCTGCCCCTGGGAGTACTGCACCCACCCATCGGTGCCCCGTTCGCCCTAGCATCGAAGCCATGACCTCGACTCCCCTTGGCGACTATCTGCGCAGTCGGCGCGCCCTGGTGAGGCCCGACGACGTGAAGATGCCGAGCATCGGCGTACGTCGAGTCCCCGGTCTGCGTCGGGAGGAGGTTGCGATGCTGGCCGGCATGAGCGTTGACTACTACGTCCGCCTCGAACAGGGGCGCGAACGCAACCCATCGGCCCAAGTGCTCGACGCTCTCAGCCAGGTCTTCCGCCTCGACGATGAAGCCCGGTTGCATCTCTACCGGATCGCCGGCCTGGCACCGTCGTCCTCACGTGCGATCCTCCCCGAGCGCGTCGATCCTCAGCTGCTCGAGCTGCTGGACATGTGGCCGGACACCCCCGCCCTGGTCCTGGGCCGTGCCTATGACGTCCTGGCCGGGAACCGTCTGGCCTACGCACTCTTCGATGGGTTCCGTCACGGCGCCAACCTGCTCTTCAAGGTGTTCCTGGACCCCACAGCGCGTACGTTCTACCCCGACTGGGAGCAGGCTGCGACGAACACGGTGGCTGGCTTCCGCCTCCTTCACGGCGACGCCCCGCATGACCCGCGCATCCTCGAGGTTCTCCGCACCGTCAGCGAGCAGAGCACCGAGTTCACCCGACTGTGGGCCCGGCACGATGCCCGCGGCAAACGCCATGAGTCCAAGCGGTTCCACCACCCTGACGTCGGTGAGGTCACGCTCCGGATGGAGGCCTTCGACGTCCGTTCCAGCCCCGGCCAACAGCTCGTCGTGTACCACGCCGACGCCGGCTCCCCCAGCGCCGAGGCGCTGCGGTTGCTCGGCACGCTGGATGCAACCAGAGCCGCGGAGCAGCAGACCAACTGACACCCGACGGGACACGGGGTCAGGTCATTGCAGCCAACAGGGCCAGCTGGGCGAGAGCAGGCTTGGTGTGCCGCGCCAGGCGTTCGCGCGCGTCGCCGAGCGCAGCCGACGCGGGATACCCGGGCGGGACCCGAGCCGGGTTGAGCGCGACTCCGTCCGACCACTCCTTGATGTCCGGCTCGGACGAGAACGACATGGCCGCCTGGGTGCCCAGGACGTTCATCTTCGCCCAAGTCGCCATCGAGTCGGGGAACGGACTCGGCGGGCAGAGCCTGTTCTTCTCGGCGTCGGCGTCGCGGGTCGCCTCGACGTAGCCGGTGACTGCGGCACCGAAGCAGGGGAAGCCGGCGCGGATCGGCTGCAGCGTGATCGCCTCGGGGCGCCAGACCGGGAGCAGGGGCGGATACTTCAGGCCGTCCGCGGCGCAGTGCACGACCAGTGCGTCGTCAGCGACGGCGAGAGATCCGTCGGCGAAGGTGAGGCTGCCGCGGTCGACGTGTCGGATGCGGCCGCGGCGTACGACGTTCTCGAGCGTACGCAACTGCTCGAGCTCCCACGTCGCCAGCGTCGGCGCCTTGGCCATCGTCGGCATGACCGATCGGTCGATGCGGAGCATGATGCCGGCGTCCTCCAGCCCGAGGAACAGGTCCTCGAGCGACGTCGACCTCTCGGCGATCTGCATCGTGTCCGCGGCCATGCCCAGAAAAATCGACGGATCGGGCTGGACGACGGCCCGGTTGAACATCCACGGGTCCCGCGGCCGCACCCAGCAGATCGCATCGGGGTCGACGCCACGCGACAGCAGCCAGATGCACGCGTCGGTCGCGGTCTTACCGGAGCCGACGACGACGTACTGGCTCGGCGTCTCCTCGAGCCGCGCGAGATCGTTGACCGGCAGCACCCGGGCGCCCTCGCCCACCCCGAACGGCGGCGGCTTCTCGGCGGGGATGCTGGGGGCCAGGTAGCGGGCATCGACGATCCGCGCCCCGGGCATCTCGAAGCGCTCCCCCGAGATGCGCGAGACGACGGCGCCGTCGCCGACGTACTCGCTGTTCGGGGAGAACTCGACCTTGCCGGACTCCACCATCCGCTCGAGGATCCGCGCGTAGTAGGCGCAGATCTCCGCCTGGGTGGCCCGCTCCTGAAGACCCTTCTCGGGACCGTGCTGCTGCAGCTGTCCGCCGCCGAGCAGGGTCGAGGGGACGCCGTAGAAGGCGGAGGCCTGATGCAGGCGGACGAAGGGGTACGCCTCCAGCCAGTGTCCACTGACACCATGGCGCCGGTCGACCAGCGCCACCCGCACGTCGGCGTGCTCGATCAGAGCGTCTGTGAACGCCATCCCCATGGCGCCGGCACCCACCACCAGATAGTCGACATCGACCGTGCGGCTCATGCTTCCACCAAAGCACGGCGAGGACGTTGGCGGTCAATAGGCAGGTGGAGCTATACCCGGTCTCGGGCACACGCGATGAGTGCACCGAGGTCGAGACCGTACGTCGGACCAGCACCCTGCTCGTATCTTTCGAGCCGACCCGCCGCCCGCTCGATCAGCCGGGAGGCGCCGACGGCGTTGCCGCGCTCGTGGTGGGTCAGGCCGACACACAGCTGGGCGAGGCCCTGCCACAGCTCGCGCTCCTCTTCGGGGCACGACTTCCACCGGACCTCGAGAGCCTCATGAGCCGCGAACGGGCGGCCTTCATCGAGCAGGCTTCGGGCGTACGCCAGGGTCTCCGCCGGCGGGAGCGGTTCCTCGGAGATGGGCTCGACCCCGACCTCGCCGTACGGCAGAGGGCGGCCGAGCGCGTCGCGCGGTCGAGCCTGTTGTGCCCGTCCTTGTTCGTTCCGGTCGCGATCGCTCACCATGTCGGCCTCCTCGGCTCCCACCCTACGGACCCGCTGAGATAACCGATTGCGCGGGACGGCGGGGCCGGTGAGTCTCAGCC
>JALZDD010000880.1 GCA_030862715.1 Actinomycetota bacterium
CGAGTGCGAGCTCTGAGATGTCGGCGAAGCAGGCCCGTGCGCGATGCGTGGCGTTGGCGTCGCTCGCGCCGAAGATGATCGTCGGCCGCAGGTTGCCGCCATCGGCGTGGCCGAACGAACCCGCCGCTGCACCGTCGCTGATGGCTGCCTTCTCGATGCCGGACTGCGGGTCCGGCAGGCGGTGGATCGGTACACACACGTCGTCGAGAATGACCGCACCGAGCCGCTCAAGGGCGGTCAGCACGACCCGGCGGCGGTCATCCTCGCCTCCCCGTCCAGCCGGGCGTCTCTTGGGGTCGGGGGCGCTCCAGTCTATCTGGTACTCGAACGTGCCACTATGGGGTCATGCTGTCAAGAGCCCGACACCGAGACTGTCAGGGGCGAGCGTGCCATGGGTCGTACGTGGTGCGAGGATCGTGCCGTGACCGAGCGTAGTCGACGCGTATACGCCGGAACCACGGCGAGCGATCGCGCCGCGGCACGGCGGGCCCGGCTCGTCGACGCGGCCGTTGTTCTGCTGGCCGAGGGCGGGTGGCGTGCGCTGACGGTCGAGGCGGTCTGCCGCGGCGCAGGACTCAACAAGCGCTACTTCTACGAGAGCTTCGCCGCGATGGAGGACGTCGGCGCTGCCTTGGTATCGCGGACGGAGGAGGGGATCCTCGCGGCCACCAGACCCCTGGAAGCGTCAGGTTTGCACGAGCTGGACCCGGCAGCATTAAGCGTTGCCTCGGCCCGGTACGTGATCGGGGGTCTGGTGCGGTACCTCGCCGACGACCCGCGCGTGGCCCGTGCGGTGTTCGTCGAGCTTGCCGGAAGTGCCGAGGCGAATCAGCTGCGGATCGCCATGATGCGCCGCATCGCCGAGCGGGTTGCCGCCGCCGCCCGGGAATTCCACGGGATCGACGAGGACCGCCCGGCGGCACGTGTGGCCGCCGCGCTGCTCGTGGGCGGCACGATCGAGGCGTTCCTCACATGGCTGGACGGTCGCCTCGACTTGACGGTCGAGGAGATGATCGAGATGCTCGCCGAGCTCTGGGCCGTCGTCGGAGACCGGGCGGCCATGCTGCCTCCGGCTCGTCAGAGTCGCGGACACTCATGAGAACGTGCCGTGCGCGTGGCTGTCGGTTTTGGTGTCGACCGACCCGACCTCGCCCCACACATCCTCTACAGGCAGAACCTCTGAGCTTGGGATTAAACCTCGGTGGGGCGGTCAGGCCGCCTTCTTGATCGCGGGTTGCGGTAGCCCTACTTGCGGTGGAGGCCGCCGGTCTCGTCCGAGGCGCCGCCGGCATGCCAGACATAGAGGCGGAGTCCGCCGGCATTCGCAGCGATCCGGGTGCGGTATAGTTAGGTGATCATGACAGCAGGTGCGCAGGTGCCGCCTGAGCGCCTTGCCGGCGGTTCAAATCGACGCCAAACCACCGCGCGTAGCCGTTCTGAGTAAAGGCTGTCGGCTAAGGAACGGCTACACGGCATCGAAAGCGACTTCGGCTCCTGACTTGTTTGACCAGGTCAGAAGTCGAATTCATGATGCTGGACGATACTGGGTTTGAAGCAGTGTGTTCTTCTGGCCAGCCACCTCGCCGGTCCCTTGCTGTCGATGAAAAGTACGTGTCCTGCGGCGAATATCTCGGTGACACGGATGCGGTCGAAGGCGGCGCTGGGGCCGGCGCTGGGTCTGTTTGGGCAACGCGTTGCCGTATGAGGTGCAGGCGATCCACTCGTGCCTCGGGGTCACTGGCGTGCTCTCTACGCGGTGAGGCCCGGCGGATCCTCGGACGCGTCTTCCTTTGCCTTCTTGACAGCCTTCTTTCTTGCCTCGCGGGCGGCCTCGGACGTCCGCCGTGCGAGCTTCTCCTCGGAGTCACCAAAACGTTTCGGGCGCGAACCACGAACAGTCCTGCGCCTACAGCAATAGCCGGTAGGTCGAAATCCATCCGCACAACCTCTGACCGCGGAACTGGTTGGTCACGTCGAGGGGCGGTTGTGACGGACGGTCTACGCCAGCCGCTTTGCGGCGAGGAGCGTTAGGTGCTGGTACCAGGGGCCGAGACTGCGCGCGATCAGGTCGCCTGCGTACGCATCGGGACCAATCAGGACCCGCGCACGGTCCTTCAGGATCCCTTTGATGACCTTGTCTGCTACATCTTCGGCTGTGATCTTGACGCGTCGGTCGACGTGCTCGACCGAGCGCTTGTGCGCTTCGTCGTCCGCGGACCGCCCGGAACGCAGGAGGTCGGTCTTGACGAAGCCTGGGTGCACGACCGTCACGCCCACCGGGTGACCGTATCTGCGCATCTCCTGCCTAAGCGACTCGGTGAGCCCACGGACGAAGAACTTGCTGGCGCAGTAGTGGGACTCAAGGGGCGCTCCGATCAGGCCCCACAGACTCGACATGTTCACCAGGTGTCCGTCGCCGGACGAAATCAGATGCGGAAGGAAGGCTTTGCTGCCGTTGAGGACTCCGTCGACGTTGATGCCCGTGATCCAGTCGAGTTGTTCCCAGCTGACTTCAGTTAGCTCGCCCACCAACGCCACACCGGCGTTGTTGACGAGGACGTTGACTCCGCCGAAGTCGGCCACGACCTCATCGGCGTGGGCGACAACAGCCGTCCGGCTGGACACGTCGAGGTGGTAGGCGCGGGCCTCGGCACCGAGGGCTTCGCACTCTGCGGCAGTCTCAACGACGGCGTCGCGATCGATGTCGGACAGCGCAAGGTGAGCCCCGCGCGGGGCGATGTTCAAAGCAAGAGC
>JALZDD010000730.1 GCA_030862715.1 Actinomycetota bacterium
CGTCATGACGAGCCGACTCGGCGATGGATCCTGTCAGTTCGAGCCGACTCGGCTCGGCAGGTCAGTCGACGGTGATGCGAGCCAGGGCTCGCGAGGTGTCGCCGTCCAGGTAGGCGCTGAAGCCGAGCTGGCCGAGCGCCTCGATGTCGTCGGCGACCTCGGGTGCCTCAGCCGCCACGAGCGCGTCGAGACCGTCGAAGTCGACGTAGACCACCCCGGAGGCGTCCTTGGCATTCGGGACCGCGTTCTTGAACTTGTCGGTCTCCGCGAGGCCACCGTCGGCGAGCAGATCCTTGCCGTAGTCCCCCATCGCGACGGATGTCACGTCGCCCTCGCTGTCGACGCTGACGATGCCCTCGGCACCGAAGCCCGCAGTGAGGTCGCCGACGAACTTCTCGACATCGGCGGAGTCGGCACCATCGAGCTTGATCCCGATGTCCAGGGAGTCCGGAGCGCTCAGGTCGATCTCGCCGGCCGCGATCGCGAAGCTGTCACCGAGGAGCTTCTCGAGGTCACCGGGAGCCATCCCGAGCATCTGCGTGAACTGATCCTCCGTGCCGCTTCCGGCCAGGCCGGTCGTGAGCCAGCCGTCGGCCGGGTTGGCCGCGATCACCGCGGTGGTGTCCTTCGGCAGGGTGCCGGCGATGGTGCCGGCCTCTACTGACTTGGCCTGCTCGCCCACCGTCGATGCGGCCTCGAGCTCGAAGGCGTTCTCCTCGGCACGTACGGTGAAGGCCCCGCCACCGAAGTCCTTCATCGCCGACCGAATCGTGTCGGCCAGGGCGGCCGGGTCGGGCATCGGCGCGATCCCACCCATCGGGTTCTCGGCAAGCTCACCCTCGGCCTCGTCGAACGCGCCGTTCTCAGCCGCGTCGGCGATCGCGTCGGGCAGCTCCTTGGCGGCGTAGGCCGTGATGAACCCGGTGCCACCGACGTCACCGGTCCACTTCTCGAAGCCGGCGTCGTCGGCCAGGGTGCCGGCCTCCACCGCCTTCTCGATCGCGGCCAGATCCTCGTCGGTCTCCGCGATGAGCGCCCAACCGTCGGAAACCGCCCACGCGGACTCCGAGCCGCCACACTCGGCGAGCTTGGGAAGGCCCGCCTTGGCATCGGACTCGTCGGTGACCTGGAGCGCGAACGCGAGCACCGGCTCCGCGTCGGTGGGGACTGCGCCGACCGCGGCCTTGTAGCCGATCCACGGCTCGACGTCGGTGGCGAAGTCGAGGTCGTCACAGGCGTTGGTGAACAGCGTCTCGCGCGGGTCCTCGCCCTTCTTCAGGCCGAGCTCCTGCTCGAGCGAAGGCAGCTTGCGCAGCGTCGGCAGGGCGTTCTTGGCCTCGGTCAGGTCGATCTCGGCATAGGCGACGGTCGAGGCGGGGAACGCCTCTGCCGGGGAGCCACCGGCGTTGCTCAGTGCGACTGCGGTGACGGTGCCGGCGGTCGCCAGCACAGCGACGCCCACGACGGCTACCGCGCCGATGACCAGCGGCTTCTTGCTCTTTCCGGCGGGGCTTCCGCCGAGGTCGAGGATCTCTGTCGCCTCCGGTCCGGACGGGCTCTGACCGGGAGTGTTCTCTGACATCAGTGACTTTCAGGTTCTGTCGGTCGGCACTGTGCCAACCGTCCAACCTGTTGAATCTACGCCGACCGACAGCGACTGTCCGCCGAATTTACCTTTCGGTCCCGGCCTGCTGCCCATCGAGCTCATGATCCTCGGCAGGGTGCGGCGCCCACATCAGGAAGATCACCATCAGCGCCAGCATCGCCGAGCCCGGGACGAGCAGGATCAGCCACGGCGAGGCCAGCTGGAAGCTGTCCTCGAGCACGGTGCCGTCAGCGGCACCCTTGGCGAGACCGTTGGGGTCCTCGGGCGAGAGCAGCGAGGTGACCAACAGCATCAGACCGCCACCGATCGCACCGCCGACCATCAGCGCGCCGAGGGTGACCAGCTCGGAGCGGTTGAGCCAGACCGCGGCCGCGATGCCGACCAGCAGGCCGAGCACGATGGCACAGACCGAGAACCAGGCGGTCGCGGCGAAGACGCCCTGGTCGATGTTCTGCCCGATGGCGGGCGGGTCGATCGAGATGAGCCCTCGGTACCACTTGTCCTCGAGCACCATCCCGGTCGGCGGGGTCCACAGCGTCGCCGCGGCGAGACCGGCCGCGAGACCGCCGACGACGAAGGCGGCCATGATGATGGCCACCTGGACCAGGACCGGGCGGGACAGGTCGGGACGGGCGGCGGAGCGGCGACCTGTCGCGTAGAGACTGGGCGGCGGCGGCACGATCAGATTGTCAGGCATCCTGGTCCGAGGAGGTGTTTGAGGTCGGCGAACAGCTCGGGAGTCGGTGCCACCCGCAGCCGGTCATCGAGCTTCATGACCCGGGTCGCGTCCCGCGTCATCAACCGTAGCCTGACCTCGGCTACTCCGGGATAGGTGGTCAGTACGTCACGCAGCGAAGCGATCACCTGCGGCGTGCACCGCGTCGACGGCAGCGAGATCACCACCGGTCCCCCGGCGGCGCCCGGCCCGCCGGTCAGGTCCGGGACGGTGACCTCCTGGCCGCGCAGCTCGGGCTGGTCCTTGTCGCGAGAGAGCTGGCCCTTGACCCGGATGATCGAGTCCTCGACCAGATGCGGCGCGGCCAGCTGGTAGGAGGACGGGAAGAGCAGCACCTCGACCGAGCCCTCGAGGTCCTCCAGGGTCACCGTCGCCCAGGCGTCGCCCTTCTTGGTGATGCGCCGGTTGACGTTGGTGACCAGCCCGGAGACCGTGACGGTGGTGTTGTGGGGCCGGGACTCGTCGGTCATCAGCTGACCGATGGTGCAGTCGGTGCCGTTGGCGAGGACGTGCTCCAGGCCCATCAGCGGGTGGTCGGAGACGTAGAGGCCGAGCATCTCGCGCTCGTGCCCGAGCAGGGTCATCTTGTCCCACTCGTCCATGTCGGGGATGGCCACCGAGACGCCGAAGCCGTCGCCGCCGTCCTCGTCGAGGCCGCCGAAGAGCGAGTCCTGGCCGATCGCCTCGTTGCGCTTGA
>JALZDD010000884.1 GCA_030862715.1 Actinomycetota bacterium
TGGCGACCAGTGCGGCACGCTCTTCCTTCGGGAAGCCGAACCCCATCTCGGTCTCGTCCAGGGAGAAGGCGACATAGACGATCGAGCCGACCCGGAACTTCAGCCGGCCGCGTACGAAGACCTCGTATGACCGCTCCAGGCTCGAGCCGAGCCAGCGCACGTCGTCCACGGTTGCCATGTTCGGAGCGTAGGCGCAGACTCCCCCGACGGCACCCGAGTTTCGCGCCCATCGGCCTCGCCGCCGCGACATCATGGCCTCATGGCGGTGAAGGTGGATCTGAAGAAGACGCTCGACAGCTATCGGGCACGTCAGGGTGAGTTCCGGGTGCTCGAGGTGCCGCCACTCCCCTACCTGATGGTCGACGGGCACGGTGATCCCAACACCGCCCAGGAGTACGCGGACGCGCTCGCCGCGCTCTACCCGGTGGCCTACAAGCTGAAGTTCGCCAGCAAGAACGAGGGCCGTGACTATGTGGTGCCGCCGCTGGAGGCGCTGTGGTGGGCCGAGGACATGGACGCGTTCACCCGGGCACGGGACAAGTCGCAGTGGGGCTGGACGGCGATGATCATGACGCCCGACTGGGTCACCGAACAGATGTTCGACGAGGCGGTCTCGAAGGTCGGTGCGAAGGAACGCCCGGCGAGCCTGGACAAGGTGCGGCTGGAGACACTCACTGAAGGCACCTGCGTGCAGACGCTGCACCTCGGCTCCTACGACGACGAGGCCCCGGTGCTCGAGGACCTGCACGAGCGGTTCATCCCCGAGAACGGGCTGCGGATGACCGGGAAGCACCACGAGATCTATCTCAGCGATCCGCGGCGGGTGGAGCCCGCGAAGCTCCGGACGATCCTGCGCCAGCCAGTCACCACATAGCGCCCGCGAATCTCGGTGTACAAGTGTGGACTGAAACACTTGTCACCGTGACGACGCTCACATTACTCTTCAGTAACTCGGGACGAAGCGGTCCCGCTTACGTGAGGAGAGTCCCCCATGGCTCAGCACGCATCGAGGCTGTTCATCAAGCGTCCCGGCAAGCACGCCGTACGCACCCTGGTGACGGCTCTGGCCGTCGCCGCCGTCATGCCCGCCGCCGTGGCCGCGCCGGCCGAGGCTGCCGGCCAGAACACCGCAGTCGTCTCCCGCGGCGTCGAGATCCCGGAGTTCTACAACCCACCGGCAGAGCTTCCCGCGGCGGACGGTGAGCTCGTACGCACCCAGCCACTCCCCCTCGGCGTCGGGCTCTCGATCCCGGGCATCGGCTCGCTGCCCGGCACCGCGACCCGGGTGATGTACAAGACGACCGACAACAACGGCGCCCCGGCTGCGGTGACCGGCGCCTACATCGAGCCGTTCGCGGCCTGGAGCGGCGCCGGCGACCGGCCGCTCGTGGTCGTCGCGCCCGGCACCATGGGCCAGGGCGACCAGTGCTCGGCCTCGCTCGGACTGGAGCGTCCGATCCTCTTCAACGGAAAGACCGTCTCGGTGGGCTATGAGGACATCGGGATCTACCGCCTCCTGGCGCGCGGTGTGGCGGTGATGGTCACCGACTACGTCGGCCTGGGCGCCACCGACCGGCTCCACACCTACGTCGACCGCGTCGACGGCGGTCACGCCGTCCTCGACGCCGCGCGGGCGGCGCGCGCCGTCCCGGACGCATCGGTGACCACCGGGTCACGGGTCGCGCTCTATGGCTACAGCCAGGGCGGCGGCGCGACCGGGTCGGCCTCCGAGCTCGCCTCGACGTACGCTCCCGAGATCAACCTCGTGGGTGCCTACGTCGGCGCTCCGCCCGCCGATCTGCGTGCGACCGCGATCGGCATCGACGGCTCGGCGCTGGTGGCGGCGCTGGCCTGGACCATCAACGGTCTCGCCCAGTCCAACCCGGAGCTGCGGCCGATCCTGGACGAGAACCTCAACGCGGCCGGCCACGCGGCGCTCGAGGACCTCTCGACGGCATGCGTCGCGGATGGGATCATCGGCTACCCGTTCCGGCGCAGCACCAGCTGGACCACGACCGGCGAGAGCCTCGACGACATCATCGAGCGCGAGCCGGCGGTGCGGGCGATCATCTCCGAGCAGAAGCTCGGGCACACCGTCCCGCGGATCCCGGTACGCCTGGCCACCGGCACCCAGGACGACATCGTCCCGCACGAGCAGTCCCGCCAGCTCGCCGTCGACTGGTGCGGTCAGGGAGCGAAGGTGACCTACCAGGCGGTCGTCCTGCCCAACCTCGGCGACGGGCTGATCACCAACCACGTCACCCCGCTGCTCGTCGACCAGACGGCCGCGATCAACTGGATCACCGACCGGGTCAAGGGCGTCGCCGCTGGATCCAACTGCGCGACGATGCCCGCTCAGCCTTGAGCTGTCCGTAGCCGCACGGACAGGCAGGTGACGCAGCCTTCGAGCTTCTCGAACTCGGAGATGTCGACCGGCACGACCGTGTAGCCACGCTCCTCGAACATCGCCCTGCTCAGCGGTGCCGAGGCAGCCATCAGCAGCGTGCGATCGTCGAGAACGACCACGTGGGAGCCCGATTCCTCCGGGACCGGCAGGAACCGGGCTCCCCAAACGCTCGGGTCGTCGACCAGCGGCTCGTGGCCGATGACGGTGCCGTCGGGCAGCGCGGTGACGGCCGACTTGAGGTGGAGCACCTTCGTGAGGGGAACGGCGACGACCTCGGCGCCCAGCGGTGCGAGCAGTGCCCGGAGCTGGGCGATCCCCTCGGCGTTCGTACGCCCGCCCTCCCCCACCCACACGGTGTCGCCGTGCTTGAGCACGTCACCACCGTCGAGAGTTCCGGGCGCCTCGATGTGGGCGATCCGGTAGCCCCGCGCGCGGACGGCGCCCTCGGCCGCGTCGATCTCCGGGCGCCGTTCCAGCGCACCCGGCCGGCTGATCACGGCCAGGTCCGCGAAGACGACCATCGTGTCCTCGACGAAGACCGAGTCCGGGCAGTCGTCGGCGGGATCGACCGCGTGGGTGGTCCAGCCGGCGGAGCGCATCGCGGCGACGTACGCCTCCCACTGCTCGTGGGCGAGGTCGACGTCGACCGGGCTCCGCTCGATGTGGGTGACGAGCCCCTCGGCGAGGCGGGGCGAGGGGCGGCGTACGAGTGCGTGCATGGGTGAAGTATCCCTACCCGATCCAGAACCGGAGCTCGTTGCCGAGCTGTTCGTCGATCACCCCGCCGTTCTTCTCGATCACTCGCCGGGACGGCTCGTTGGTGGGAGCGCAGGTGAGCAGGGCGCGCGAGACGCCGTGCTCGCGGGCCTTCTCGAGGCCGAGCTCGAGCATCCGGGTGGCGTGGCCCTGGCGCCGCCAGGGCGCGACGACGTGGTAGCCGATGTGACCGCCGTCGACGGCGAGCTCCGGTGTCAGCGAGTGGCGCACGACGAGGGTGCCGAGATAGTGCTCCCCAGAGACGTACCAGTAGACCGTCGACATCACGTCCCAGCGCTCCTTGTCGTGGTCCCTGGCAGCGACGAACGCATCGAAGTCCTCGCTGACCGGCCCGAGCCAGTCGGTGTCGGTGCCGCGCAGCAGACAGTCGGCCTGTTCGCCGGTGAGATAGGAGGTGCGTACGGCCGTCGTCGGACGGACCAGGCGAGGTGGTTGGCTCAGGGTGATCATCGCCGGCCAGGCAACCACACGGCATGCTCCGAACGCACCAGATTTTGGCGGGAGCGGCGGCTAGATTGAGCCCCATGAGCGAGGATGAGGGACGCAGGATGTTCGAGCCGGAGTCGTGGGAGGAGCGCTACGCCGGCGAGGAGAAGGTCTGGAGCGGCAACCCGAACCCCCAGCTCCTTGCCGAGGTCTCCGAGCTACCGCCCGGCACGGCGCTCGATGTGGGCTGCGGCGAGGGCGGTGACGTCATCTGGCTCGCGCAGCAGGGCTGGACCGTCACCGGCGCCGACTTCTCGGCCAACGGGCTGGCCAGGGCGAGGCGGCATGCCGAGGACGCGGGGGTCGCGGACCGTACGTCCTGGTGGCAGGTCGACGCCCGCACCTTCGACGCCGACGGCCGGCAGTTCGACCTGGTCACCTGCCACTTCCTGCACACCCCCGACGGGAGCATGGTCGACGTCGCCAGCCGCCTGGCCACCGCGGTCGCGCCCGGTGGCCACCTCCTCGTCGTCGGCCACGCGCCCTCCGAGGTCTTCGCGCGCCATGGCCATCGCAACGCGATGTTCCTCGCCTCGGACCTGCTTCCCGGCCTGCCCGCCGATTTCGAGCCGGTCGTCGTCGAGCAGCGCCCCCGCCTGACCATCCGCGACGGCGTCCCGGTCCAGATCGACGACTCGACTCTGCTCGCCCGCCGCGTCCCAACGGTGTGAAAGAAGAATTTCTTTCACGCGGAGAGTAGGGCCCTCAGCCGCGGACCATCCTGCGCTCGATGCCGACAGAGTCGGCCTTGGTCTCGCCATCGAACCAGAAGCCGTGGCGTTCGTAGAACGCCGTTGCGCGCTGGTTGCCGTCGAGAACCCAGAGGTACGCCGCAGAACCCCCGACCGCGGCCTCGAACAACGCATGGCCGAGGCCGGCGCCGTACCTCTCCGAGCGGACGTAGAGGGCGGAGAGCTCGAGCGGCGGCAATCCCGGGTCGTCGTCGCGAGCAGGTCCGGAGCTGGCGAAGCCCAGCAGGCGCCCCGGCTCGTCGTCCTCGGCCAC
Organism: Actinomycetota bacterium; assembly: GCA_030862715.1. Next base: position 4,676 of record JALZDD010000884.1, read on the forward strand.
CAGGTTGGAGATCGGGCCGGTCTCGATGTTCGTCCGCCAACGATCGATCCTCGCCGACCGCTGAGATCGCCGCTCGGCGAAGACCCGGTCCGGCATCAGACCGGCGTACGCCTCCTCCCACACGTCGAGATGGAGGTCGGTCAACGCCTCGGCGTCATCGACGACAGCCGCCCTGATCCTCATGCCCGGAGGATAGGGAGAACCTCAGTCGAGACACCACTCGTTTCCCTCGGGGTCCTGCATGACGATGAAACCGTTGCTCATCGGCGGGTCGGGCTCGAAGCGGCGGACGCGGGTGGCTCCAAGCGCGACGACGCGCTCGCACTCGGCCTCGAGTGCGGCCATCCGCTCCTCGCCCTGCAGGCCGGGAGCGGCACGGACATCGAGGTGGACACGGTTCTTGGCGGTCTTCGACTCCGGCACGCGCTGGAAGAAGACGCGCGGGCCGTTGCCTGCGGGATCCTCGATCGCCGAGGCGTTGTTGCGCTGGTCGGCCGGAACCCCGACCCGCTCGAGGAACTCGTCCCATGCGTCCAGCGGATCGCTGCCCTCGGGGACCTCGACCCCCGGCGGACCGGGGTGGACGTAGCCGAGGACGTCACGCCAGAACGTGGAGAGCGCGCGCGGGTCGTGCGCGTCGAAGGTGACCTGGAAGGTGCGGGTCTCTAGTGCCATGGCTCCACCATGGCATCGAATCAGGACGGTCGGCGTCCGCTATCGACGATGAGCAGGAGCGGGCAGCCCGAGGCCACGGCGCTCCTCCATCCGCAGCGCGATCATCGGGACCACGATCGCGGCGGCGACGAGGTGGGTCAGGCACAGGACGCCGACGAAGGCCAGGTCGAACTCGAAGAGCGGCAGCACGTCGGGGACCAGCGAGAGCCCGGTGAGCACGATCATGGTGATCTGGAAGGTCGAGCGGGGCATCGTGGCCACCCGGATCATCACCTCGGCGATGATGATGCCGATCAGCGAGCAGTAGACGGTGAGCATGGGGAACGCCGCGAGCGGTACGTCACCCATGCTGCTGCCGAAGTCGACCCCGGCCGCCTTGGCGAGCACGGCCATCAGAGTGGTGGCGACTGCGGCGAGGGCGGTCGCCACCAGTCCACGCGGCCATACCGGCGCCGGACGCTCCCGTACCGGAGCAATCTCCACCGCCGGCTCGGCCGGACGGGTCCAAGCGGTGTGCTCGGACTGCCCGGGCGTACGCCTGTGCTCGGGAACGTAGAGGGTCATCGCGGCGGCTCCTTCGTTGTTGCTGCAACCAACGCACACTAAGCGCGCCGCTCACGGCCGACCGCATCCAGATGCCCTCAAACAGGCGTGATTCCCGCCACCCGAACCCGTCCTGCTGCTCGAGCTCAGCCCCCGACGTACGCCGCCAGGTGCTCGCCGGTGAGCGTCGACTTCTTCGCGACGAGCTCGGCGGGCGTACCTTCGAAGACGACCAGGCCGCCGTCGTGACCGGCACCCGGACCGAGGTCGATGATCCAGTCTGCGTGCGCCATGACCGCCTGGTGGTGCTCGATCACGATGACCGACTTGCCGGCGTCGACCAGCTTGTCGAGCAGGGCCAGCAGGTTGTCGACGTCGGCGAGGTGGAGACCGGTGGTCGGCTCGTCCAGGACGTACGTCCCGCCCTTCTCCCCCAGGTGCATGGCCAGCTTGATCCGCTGCCGCTCGCCGCCGGAGAGGGTGTTGAGCGGCTGGCCGAGCTTGAGGTAGCCGAGGCCGACGTCGGACATCCGCTCGAGGATCTTGGCGGCCGCGGGGACCTTCGACTCACCCTCGGAGAAGAAGGCGTGCGCCTTGGCGACCGAGAGGTCGAGCA
>JALZDD010000767.1 GCA_030862715.1 Actinomycetota bacterium
TGGCTTCGGCATCGGCGAGCAGGTCTGCATAGGTCCAGGCCCGGCGAGGTTGCCCGGCCGGCAGGCCCTCGACGAGCGCAAGAACATCAGCGGCATCAGCAGCTGCCGCGCGTAGCGCGTCACCGATGGCGATGTCCTGAATCGGCGGCATTGTGGTGCCCGCCGCGTAGGAGAGTTGGCTATCGGACGTCATCGTCATCACGACCTCAGTGATCCGCGCGCTCCGGTAGGAGAATGGCTGAAGGATGGTCGGGGCTGTGGTGGGCCTCTTGGTCCACCATCGGCATATGGGTCGCGGATACGCGCGGCTCGCCCGTACCCAGGCTGCAATTGTAGAGAGGGACGGCGCTGGTCGAGGCCTGGACCCGAGCACGGCGCCCACAGGTAAAACCGGTACGCCGTCGGCGTCAGCGCCACGGTGGCGCACGCAAGGTCTTCTGCATGACAGAGCCCGGTCAAGCCGTCGCAGACGTTGGTCGAACGACCGTGGGCGTCGACGTCGCACAGCCCGATGAAGACATTCGCGTACGGCGCGCTCGAGCGGAAGCAACCGCTTCTCGTGAACGGCAACAATCGCGAACCGCCCACCACCGGAGCCGGGTCAGCCGGCGGCCACGCCACTTGTCGGCACCTATGACGGACGCGGACCGGAGCCCGTTCGGCGGGCATAGCGCCGCGTGCATGGGAGAACCCGAAACCGAGGGTCTCGCGTGGACAGTCGTCATGGTCACCGCCGGAGAGTCGCGTGACCACGGTCCGATCGTGAGCCTGGGTAAGCGCCCTGCATCCTGCAGCGACGTGAAGTCGCGCAGCTGACCACGCGGGAAGATGTCGAGCCAGCCACCGGCCAGGCCGGCCGGCACCTCCACGTCCTTCAGCGTGGCGCTGCAACGGAAACGCCGTACCGATTGACACCGGCAGCCTGTCGCATGCGGGTTCCCGCCAAGTCGTCGCGGACTTCGGGCAGCCCTTGGGCGTGAAAGGGCTGCGATCAAGGCCGCCTGATCATCGTCGAGCTCCGCAACCATGGAACACCTCGGGTAAAATCGTCACGCGGGTGACGGCGGTACAGATTATACGAGATTGCACTCAATCATCACCCACGGGACTCCTTGAACTCCGCGAGATTGCATTCTATTCTGCATGTGTGACTGTTGACGCCACCGTAGCGCCCAAATCCGACACCCGCGCCGAGGCCGACGCCGATCAGGCCGCGGCCCGGGCGACGGAGAGGTGCGAACTGGAGGACCGCGTGGGCATCATCTCTCACCTGCTCCAGGCGCACGGGGGAGGCATCGAGCTGATGCCCAGCAGCGATCCAGAGGTGGTCCGCGTCAAGTTCACCGGGCTTTGCACCGCCTGCTGCCTGCGCCCGCTGACGACGGCCAACATCATCAATCCGGTCATCGGCACGATGGAGGGCGTCCGGAAGGTCGAGGTCGACGGCGTGCGCATCTCTGAAGAGACGATGGCCGACCTGGCCCGCCTTCAGTGAATGCGCGACCAGGCCACAGGTCAGACGTCCTGACCATGCGCCCAGTCGTACATCACGACCAAGGTCTTGGTGTCCAGCGCCTTGCTCGTGCGCCGGATCTGGTTGACCACCCGCTGCAGGTGATCGGCGTTGCGAGCCCGCAGGCGGACCAGGACGTCAGGGTCGGCCCCGACCGCGAAGAACTGCTGGACCTCCTCTATATCGCGCAGGGCCTCGTCCAGCACGCCGTTCTCGATGCCCCCGGTCAACCTGATCTCGGTGAAGGCGTAGAGGTCGCCAGCAGCCCGGTCATCAATCACCGCGACATAGCCGCGGAGCACGCCCGCACGTTCGAGACGGTCGATCCGGCGACTGACCCGTGCCGGGGACAAGTTCACCGCCCGCGCCAGTTCCGTCACCGGCGCTCTCGCATTGCGCCTCAGGATGTCGAGCAGTTGGCGATCGACGTCGTCGAGATGCCGATCACCAAGAACAGTCCCAGGTCACCGACGCGAAAGAGATTGCATCGACCATCGATCGGGCGCTCCAGCTGGCGGCGATGGCGACGACCAACGACGCCCCGTCTCATCGACTTTCTCGTGGACGACCAGGCGCTGGCTTGGCCGAGCATCGCTGCCTGCGCCAGCAACGACGACACCCAGTACCCCGCGGACTCACCCCGACGTTCGACAGCCCCGACTGACTGCGACGCACAGCGACCATTCGCCACGACCCGGACGACGAGAAGGAACCATGACCCAGCTGAACATTCAGGCGCCCACCACTGACACGGCCGTCCTCGACGAGATCTCCCGCAAAGTGCTGTGGCTCTCGACGTCCATCGTGGACTCGGCGAACCGCGGGCGCCCCAACGCCAGCGGGGTGAAGGTCGGTGGCCACCAGGCGTCGAGCGCCTCCATGGTCGACATCATGGTCTCGCTGTGGTTCTCGGAACTCACCAAGTTTGACCGCATCTCGGTGAAGCCGCATGCGTCGCCCGCACTACACGCCATCAACTACCTGCTCGGCGACCTTGATCCGTCGTACCTCACGACACTGCGGGAGAAGGGCGGCCTGCAGTCCTACCCCAGCCGGCTCAAGGACCCCGACACTGTCGACTTCTCGACCGGCTCGGTCGGCATCGGCGCCACCGCCGCCCTGTGGGCCGCGATGTCCCACCGATACGTCGCCTCGCACTTCGACACCGCACCCAAGGCAGGGCGATTCATCAGCCTGCTCGGCGACGCCGAGCTCGACGAGGGTGCCATTTGGGAGGCGGTAGCCGATCCTTCCGTGCCACACCTCGGCGAGCTCCTCTGGATCGTCGACCTCAACCGCCAGTCCCTCGACCGCGTCGTCCCTGACGTTCAGATCCACCGCCTCATGGGCATGTTCGAGGCAGTCGGCTGGCAGGTCATCACCCTGAAGTGGGGACGCTCGATCTCGGCACTGTTCGAGCGGCCCGGAGGTGACGAGCTCCGCACCCGGATGGAGCAGATGCCCAACGAGGAATACCAGCGGATGCTGCGCGCCGACCAGGCCGAGCTGCCCGAGCGGATCATCGGATCGACGGGCTCCGAGTCGCTGCGGAGCCTGGTCGCCTCGATCCCCGCGAACGATCTCGCAGTCGCCGTCCGCGATCTCGGGGGACACGACATCGGCCTGCTGATCGACACGTACCGGGAGGTCGACACACACCGACCGACAATCATCTTCGCCTACACCGTGAAGGGCCGCGGGCTCCCGATCGAGGGCCACCCGGCGAACCATTCTGCCCAGCTCACTGGCCCGCAGATGGAGACGCTGGCTGCTTCCGTCGGCGCCGACATCGATCAACCTTGGCTCTCCTTTCCTGCAGGGTCGGCCGCCGACGCGCTATGTCGCGCTCGCGGCCTGGAGCTGGCGCGTCCGGCCACCGTGACCCCGCAGCCGAAGCCCGTTCCCACGTCGCTCACCCGCTCCCATCGCAACCAGATCTCGACCCAAGCCGCGCTGGGCCGCATCCTGGCCGACCTCACGCGCGAGTCCCCTGACATCGCCTCGCGCGTCGTGACCTGCAGCCCAGACGTCGCCTCGTCGACCAACCTCGGCGGCTGGATCAACAAGACCGGGGTGTGGTCACCCCTCGATCGGCAGGACTGGTTCGCCGACGACGCGGAGCGGGTGCTGAAGTGGTCTGAGGTCACGACCGGGCAACACATCGAGCTCGGCATCGCCGAGGTCAACCTGGTCTGCCTCCTTGGCGAGCTCGGAGCGACCTGGTCCCGTTGGGGGGAGCGACTCATCCCGATGGCGACGCTCTACGACCCGTTCGTCTCCCGAGCCCTGGAACCCTGGGCCTACGGGATCTACGCCGGAGGACAGTCCATCATCGTCGGGACGCCGTCCGGCGTGACCCTGGCTCCCGAGGGCGGGGCGCACCAGTCGATCACCACTCCGTCGATCGGGCTGGAACAGCCGGGCTGCGTCGCGTGGGAGCCGGCCTTCGCCCAGGACCTGGAGTGGTGCCTCCTGGAAGCCATGAGTCGTGTCGGTGTTCCCGGAGGCACGTCGGCGTACTTCCGGCTGTCGACCAGGCCGATCGACCCGACCCTCGCGGCACTTCCGGACAACGAGATCTTGGTTGAGCGGCGTCGCCGGCAGGCGGTCGCTGGCGGATATCGGCTGACAGGCCACGAGGGCCCCAAGGAGCAGGTCACGCTCGTCGGCGTCGGAGCCATGATGCCAGAGGTGCTCGCAGCGTCCGATCTGCTCAACAGCCAAGGCGTCACAACGGCCGTCGTGTGCCTCACCAGCCCCGACCTCGTCTTCAGGTCCAGCCAGGGGCGAGGGTCGGACATCGCCGACGTGCTCTTCCCCGCCGACCGACCGTCCTCGATCGTCACCGTCATGGACGGACACCCACACACCCTGGCTTTTCTAGCTGGCATCAGGGGCGACCGAACCATCAATCTCGGGGTCACGGAGTTCGGTCAGTCCTCCAGCCTCGAGGACGCGTACAAGCTGCACGGAATCGACACCGCGTCGATCGTCGACGCCGCACTTTCGCTCACGGGTCGTTGAGCGACCTCCCGCTCCCGTGTGCATTCAGTTTCGAATAAATATAATGGTCGAGGAGTCTGCCCCCACAGGAAGGATGCGCGTGGAGGCAGTGAAGAATTGCCCCTCAAGGACCGGGTCGTGGTAACCGGCACTGGGCCGGCGGGGCGGGGCCGCGGAAGGGCGTACGCGCTGACCTTGGCCCGCCATGGCGCCCCGGGTGGCCCTCGAACAGCAGATCCGAAGCGTCCGTCGCGTCCGTCGTCGACGAGATCATCAGCTTCGGCGGGACCGCGCTCATCTGCCCGGGCGACGTGGAAGCGCCTGAGGTCGCCAACGAGATCGTCGAGCGAGTCGGGTGTGGGGGGGCGACTCCACTTCGTGGTCAACAACGCTGGCGGTGACGCCGTTCACCCTGACTGTCGACGGCCGGCCCCACGGCTCGACCCTCAACGTCCTCAACCCGATCGCCAACACGGGCGAACGACGAGTCTTCAATCGATGGAGTACACGGTTCTCGAGCGACCACGTTGCCAAGGCAGTCGCATGGCTGGCCAGCGCAGAGTGCACGTTGACCGG
>JALZDD010000800.1 GCA_030862715.1 Actinomycetota bacterium
GACGGATCGGGTATCGGTCCGGTGTTCGAGGACACCGTCGATAGGGTTTGGACATGTCGTGGTCGGAGAGCAACACCCATCACTGGGACGACTGGTCGCTGGCCGACCTCGTCGCGGCCAAGCAGGGGCAGCGAGTGAGCCTCGTGGTCCCGGCGCGCAACGAGGCCGCGACCGTCGGCGGCCTGGTCGACAAGCTGCGCACCAGCCTGATGGAGACCTCGGACCTGGTCGACGAGCTCGTCGTCATCGACTCGGACTCCTCCGACGACACCGCGCAGATCGCCGCCGATGCCGGCGCCGACGTCTACGCCTCGGCCGCGATCCGGCCCGACCTCGGCTCCTACCCCGGCAAGGGCGAGGCGATGTGGAAGTCGCAGTTCGTGACCACCGGTGAGCTGATCGTCTTCATGGACGCCGACCTGACCGAGTGGGACACCCATTTCGTACGCGGCCTGGTCGGCCCCCTTGTCAACAATCCGACGATCGAGCTGGTCAAGGGCTTCTACCGGCGCCCCGGAGAGCACGGCCTCGACGGCGGCCGCGTCACCGAGCTCGTCGCCCGCCCGCTGCTGGCCCTCCACCGCAGGCCGCTGCGGGACCTGATCCAGCCGCTGGCGGGGGAATGGTCGATCCGGCGCTCGCTGTTCGAGCGGCTGCGGGTCCCGACCGGCTACGGCGTGGAGCTCGCCGCCCTCGTCGACACGATGGACACGCGCGGCATGGACGCGATCGCCCAGGTCGACCTCGGCCAGCGCGACCACAGTCACCAGGACCTCTTCGATCTCGGTCTGATGGCGACCCAGATCGTCGGCATGATGTCGCGCCGTCTCGGCACGGGTCCGGCAGGCGACGACGTCGAGATGCGGCAGTACATCCCGATCGACGGTTCGACCAAGGTCGTCGACCGGTCGGTGAGCCTGCTGGAGCGGCCGCCGGTGCGCGACATCTCGGGCGGTATGGTCGCCTGATGCTGCGCCTGGGACGACATGCCTTCGGTGATGACGAGGCGCTGATGATGGCGATCGTCAACCGCACCCCGGACTCGTTCTTCGACAAGGGAGCGACCTGGGCCGAGGACGCGGCCTTCGAACGCGTACGCCTGGTCGCCTCCCAGGGTGCGGAGATCGTCGACATCGGCGGGATCAAGGCAGCCCCTGGGGCCGATATCGGCGCAGCGGAGGAGAAGACCCGCGTGGTCGACTTCGTCGCCCGGGTGCGCGAGGAGTTCCCGGCGCTGGTGATCTCGGTGGACACCTGGCGAGCCGAGGTCGGCGACGCGGTGTGCGCGGCCGGCGCCGACGTCATCAACGACGCGTGGGGCGGGGCCGACCCGGAACTCGTCGACGTCGCCGCGGCCCACGGCGCCGCGATCGTGTGCACCCACACCGGAGGCGTGACGCCGCGGACGCGGCCCTACCGGATCGAGTACGACGACGTGGTCCGCGACGCGATCGACTCGACCCTCGGCTACGCCCAGCGTGCCCTCGACGCCGGCGTTGCGAAGGAGTCGATCGTGATCGACCCGGCCCACGACTTCGGGAAGAACACCTTCCACTCCCTCGAGATCACCCGCCGGCTGGGGGAGATGGTGGCGACGGGCTGGCCTGTGCTGGTCTCGCTCTCCAACAAGGACTTCGTGGGGGAGGCGCTCGACCAACCGGTCGGAGAGCGCCTCCTCGGCACTCTGGCCGCGACCTCGGTGTGCGCGCTGGCCGGTGCCCGCATCTACCGTGTCCACCAGGTCCCGGAGACCCGGCAGACCGTCGACATGGTCTGGACGATCGCCGGCCGGCGACCTCCGAAGCGAGCGATCAGGGGGCTACAGTGACGCGAGTGGCGTTGGTTCCGGGATGCCTGGCCCTGCTGCCGGAGTACGCCTCGCTCGACGACCCCGTCCACGAGCTCCGCTCGGCCTGCCTGGCCGCGGTGGCCTGGCTGGGCGAGGACGTACGCGTGATCGCCGGCGCGCAGGGTGCCCGGGTGGCATCCTCGCTGCTGGCCGAGGTCGGCACGGCTCCGGTGACCAGCGGCGAGGCGGCCTACCTCATCGTCGGCAACGGCTCGGCCCGCCGCAGCGAGAAGGCGCCCGGTCACCTCGACCCGCGGGCGGCCGAGTTCGACGAGGCGCTGGGCAGGTCGCTCGCGAAGCCCGACCCCGACGCGCTCGGCGCGCTCGATCTCGGGCTGGCCGATGAGCTCTGGGCCGACGTCGGCCCGATCATCGAGGCGGCCGACCTGCTGCGCAGCGTCGGCACGGTGGCGGTCGACTACGACGACGACCCCTACGGGGTGCGTTACTGGGTCGCTCGCTGGGAGTAGCTGAGCAGGTCGGTGAGCCCCGCGGCGTAGATCTTCGGGGTGACGTCGCCCAGCATGAGCCGCTGCAGGATGAAGCCGGGCAGCAGGCCGGTGAGGACCATCGCGATCCTCTCGGGATCGGCGTCTCGGGGGAACCGGCCGGCCTTGATGGCGCCTTCGGCGTAGGTGCGCCAGGCGGCCCGGATGCGGCGCGCTTCGGGGGCCATCAGCTCGCGGACCTCCGGGTCGCGGGCGGCCTCGGCCCAGGTCTGCAGGGCGATCCGGGGAAGGTCGACGCCGAGCTCGGCGGAGAGGTCGAGGAGATGCTGGGTCGCGGCCTCGATCGCGCGCTCGGGAGGGGGAGTGTCCTCACCGGAGCTCGGGTCGGGGGTGAAGCTGGTGATGGCCTGGGCGATGGTCGTCAGGCCCGACTCGGCGATCACGCGGATGATGTCGCTCTTCCCGCGGAAGTAGGTGTAGACCGAGCCGGCGGAGAGGCCGGACTCCTTGACCACCGCGGCCATCGTCGTCTTGTGGAAGCCGTCGCGCTCCACACAGCGCAGCGTCGCCGCGATGATCTGCTGGCGCTTCTCGGCGCGGTGTTCCTCGCTGATCTTCGGCATACCGGAAGCATACCGCAAAAGAAAACGAATATTCATTCTTGATAAATCCGGCGGGACGGAGGAGAGTGGCTGTCAAAGAGAATGAACATTCGTTTTTTTGGAGAGGGAACCCGTCATGTCCCAGTCAGCCAAAGCCGTGATCGGAGTCAGCCTCGGTCTGGTCACCTTGCTCACGTTGCTCATCTCCGCGTTCGCCTGGCCCACCAGCGAGCTGGAGCCCAGGTCGCTGCCGCTGGTCGTCGCCGGCCCCGAGGCCGCGGTCACCCAGATCGAGACACAGCTCGCCGCCAACGTGGGGGAGGACGCCTTCGAGATCACCGCCGTCGCGGACCGTGAAGAGGCGGTCGAAGCGATCGAGGACCGGGAGGCGTACGGTGCGATCGTCGTCGGCGCCCAGGGCCCGGAGTTCCTGGTCGCCTCCGCCGCCAGCGCCAATGTCGCTCAGCAGCTCACCCAGATGGCCACCACCATGGGTGCCGAGACCGGCTCGCAGCCCCAGGTGACCGACGTCGTCGCGAGCGCCGAGGACGACCCGCGCGGCATCGTCTTCGGTGCCTCCGCGCTGCCGCTGGTGATCGGCGGCATCATGGCCGGCGCCATCACCTCGCTGGTGCTGACCCGCACCCGGGACCGGGTCGCGGCCGCCTTCCTGATCGCGGTCGGCGGCGGTCTCGCGATGACCGGCGTCGTCCAGGGCTGGCTCGGAGCGCTGGAGGGCAGCTACCTGGCCAACGCCGGAGTCGTCGCCCTCGGCATCCTCGCGGTCGCGCTCCCGATCATCGGCCTGCGCCACCTCATCGGGCCCGCGGGCGTCGGCATCGTCGCGCTGCTGATCCTGCTCGTCGGCAACCCGCTCTCCGGGATCACCTCGGCGCCGGAGATGGTGCCGTTCGGCTGGCTCGGCCAGCTGATGCCCCCGGGCGCGGCCGGGTCGGCGCTGCGCGGCTTCTCCTTCTTCGACGGCGCCGGGACCACG